>JAUIMD010000589.1 GCA_030433225.1 Bacteroidia bacterium | reverse complement strand
AGTACTTAGTGCCGAAACCGGAAAAGAGGGACTGGAGTTGGCCATACAGGTTTTGCCCGATGTGATTATATCGGATGTGATGATGCCAAACATGAACGGCCTGGAGTTGTGCGAGCGCCTGAAAAAAGATGAACGCACGTCGCACATCCCCGTAATTTTATTAACGGCACTCTCTTCTGAAGAAAGCAGAAAAGACGGACTGTTGGCGGGAGCCGACGATTACATTACAAAGCCCTTCGACCTGGAAGTACTGCAGGTAAAACTGGATAACCTGATGGAATCGCGCCGCCGTTTAAAGGAGAAATACAGCAAAAAACTGGTGCTTACCCGCACCGAACAGGAACCTCCTCAAAGCCCCGATGAACTGTTTTTGGACAAGGTAATGCACTTTATTGAAGAGAACCTGGAAGATCCGACGCTAAACATCGATTCCTTTACCCATGCCCTGAACATTAGTAAAATGCAATTGTACCGCAAAGTTGGCGCCCTTACCAACATGACGGTAAAAGAGTTGCTCAACGATGTACGCCTGCAAAAAGCAGCTGAATTGTTGCCGCAGCCTGCCTATAATGTTAGTGAGGTAGCTTTTAAAGTCGGGTTTAACGACCTTTCGTATTTTGGAAAGTGCTTCAAAAAGAAATACCAGGTGGCTCCCAGCAAATTTAACGGGTAGGCCCGCTTTTGCATGACCGTTTTTTAAAAATCAATCTCTTTCCCGCCATTTTTTAAGCGCATGGATGAGGTGCATTCTATCTGTTCATCCTTCCAAAACGTTGGTACCCGGCTATATATTGGCACCCCGGCAAACCCAAAAAACAAAAGGGGTGGGGGGTATTCAATTTCATGGTGAAAATATATAAAACAAAATCACCAAAATATAGGGGAGAATCACCATGCATGCACTGGAAACAGGTGCGGTACTACCAAGGCAGATGACGCAAAAGAATCTGTGCTAAGTGGTATTCATTCAGTGGATTATGGGTTTGTTGGATGCAGATTTCCATGGTACTCTACTACCAAAACCTGCAACAAAAATACCACCGTAGTATCCGGCGCTCAAATGCCCCCATTCCAAACATAGAAGTACGCTGCTCATTTGCGCATACCTTTGACGGTGATGGCTTTAGCCGGTGTGTGCCTGCTAAAAGGCTGGCCTTGCCTCGGTTGTACTTCCTCCCTCCGGATGCAAACCGGGTAAGCAATGCTTTCAGGTAACCAGGTTAAAACATCGGAATAAAATGAACACTGAAAATTAAAAAAGCTCACCTTAAAATTATGTTTATGAAGATTTGTCTCACCCCTGGTGTCAGGTTGCTGGCACTTACATTGACCTTACTGTTTGGGGGTACCTTACACAATTATGCACAACAAATCAGCGGTAAAATAACCGATGTTCAGAAAGACCCTATTCCCGGTGCAACGTTAATGGTTGAGGGGCATGCCGATGTGGGAACCATTACCGATATAGATGGAAATTATTCCCTGAATGTTCCTGATGGAACCGGCAATATCCTTATCGTGTCCTTTATAGGTATGGAAACTCAACGCATCTTACTGGATGGAAAAAGGGTGGTAAACGTAGTATTGAAAGAGTCATATACGGCATTAAATGAGGTTGTTTCCATCGGGTATGGCAATGTAAAACGCAAAGACCTGACAGGAGCCGTCGCATCGGTTAAAACGGAAACACTGAAGGAAACACCGGTATCCAATGTTGCGGAGGCCCTGCAGGGCCGTTTGCCGGGGGTGGCTATCTCTACCCAGGATGGAAGGCCGGGTGCAGAAGTGAAAATCCGCATTCGGGGTGGAGGGTCTATCACCCAGTCCAACGACCCGCTTATTGTAATTGATGGTGTGCCCAATGCCGGCTCCCTGAGCGATATTCCCGCGAGCCAGATCGAATCCATTGATGTGTTGAAGGATGCTTCCTCCACCGCCATTTATGGTGCGCGTGGAGCCAATGGGGTTATTTTAGTGACTACCAAGGGACTGAATACGCAAAAGGGAAAAGTAAACGTTTCCTACAGTGGATATTACCAGATGAAGCAACTGGCAAAAACCTTGACCCCCCTAA
>JAUIMD010000588.1 GCA_030433225.1 Bacteroidia bacterium | reverse complement strand
ACCCGCGAGGTAAAAGTATTGCCATCAGAACTGAACGGAGCATCCATTGCCATTTTGGGGGCGGCAGCTGTGGCCTACCAGGAAATGCGCGATTAACGCCTACCTTACTTCTACAGCTTGCCAGGTGCTGCTGATAAAGGGCAGGTACAGTGTGGTTCTAAAACAAAAACCAAACGTATAGGCTCCCGGCTCCAAATCTATTTGAAAAGTAGCCGGTACAACATACGTTTCACCCGCCTTTAGCACATCAGGAAGGGTACACTCCACATCAAAAATTCCTTTTACACGGGTGCCTTGTTTAAAGGCAATTTGAGTGGTCAACACTTCCGGGCTTTGCGTTGACACATCCCATTGGTAAGGGTTTTCAACCGTAAGCTGCACCCCGTGTTGACTGCCCGATTGTAAGCTTGTAAGAGAATCAGGATAGGTGATGAGCAGTTTATCCATAAATACAAAGGGCTCCACTTTTTTAAAGTACTTTTCTTTTCCACTGGGAGCTACCACATGGTCGAAATGTTGCGTTACGTAATTGGGGGCTACCACCACCTCTTTTCCGTTAAACCTTTCTTCATAGTTCCAAAAATCGTACTGGGTGGGGCGGTAATAAATGGAGCTGTAACAAAACGCATCTTTACCGGTATAAAAGTTATATTTTGATGGGCTCTGAAATGTATTTAAAAAAGCGATGGGAGCATCTCCGGCAATGGATTCCATATCTTTGGCACCTTGTTTTCCTCCATGAAACTCGGTGCGAAAACCAATAGGCACGGTTAATGCCACACGGGCTGCCAGCAAAATAGCTACAGTTACTCCGCTGGTTACTAACAAATAGCGGTAACGTTTTTGGTGGAAAAGGCCGGTAAGAAAGTAAACCGTTGGCACTACCATTATGGCAATCCAGTGAGGTTCAACATGGCTCTTTAAGGCCGAAAATCCAAAAAACACCAGAAAGCCCCAAAACAAAAACTTCAGGGTGCGCTCAAAAGCGTTTTGTACCGTATAGCGCGGCAAATAGTAAAAAATAAGCGGCGCAAAAAACGGGTTCAGTACTAGCAAGGTATTTACGGGGTAAATCAACACCGACTCCCACTTAAAATTTTCGTTTCGGTATTTAAAGTGGTACATAAATGAGGCAAAATCGTGCTGGTACTGCCACACAAAATGCGGAATTAACAACACGCCCGTTACCAGGCCTGCAAGGTATATTTGAGGACGCAACAACAATCGGGGATTAGCTAATACCGCAAAAAACACCACCAGGGCACCGTGGTATTTTGAGTAGGCCATGCCGGCCATTACCAACCCAAGCAGTAAGGCATTTTTCCACGATTCCTTTTCCAAAAATTGTTTAAATACATAGAGAAACAGCACCGAAAAGAAAATGAGCGGCACATCCGGTGTGGTTACAAACGCATAAATCTGCAATAAGGGAGAGGCCGCTACAATTGCCACAAATACCCATTGACTTTTACGTGAGTGGCGAAAATTTTCGGGCAGCAACATCCATAAAATTCCAATAGAAACCGTTGTAAGCAATATGGTAAGCAAACGCACCCCTAACTCGTTCTGAAACAACGAATATCCGGCAGCAATCATTACTGCCACCATGGGTGGATGATCAAAGTACCCCCAGTCCAGGTGTTGTGAAAACATCCAATAATAGGCCTCATCGTTCGCTATTTCAGTAAAATAGGATTGTAATACATTGATGAGCACAAAGCATAGGAAAAACCCAATGAGAATGTTTCGCTGTTTCAGCATGCGTGTTTTTTTTAAGAATCCAAAAATAAAATGAAAACTTGAAAATGCATAAACCTTCCTTTGTAACAAATGCGACACAATAGCCTGAAGGATTTTTTCATTTTTGTAAAAAACAAGTAAATCATTGACTAAAAAGGGAATTGTACAACGCTTGCGCAAATGGCATAAATGGCCGGGAATAATCATCAGTCTCATTGCCATTCATTTTGCCTTATCGGGCATTGTAATGAACCACCGACCATGGGTGGCCGGACTTGAAGTTTCCAGAAAATGGCTTCCGGATAACTACGCATACGGAAATTGGGACATGGCCGCC
>JAUIMD010000028.1 GCA_030433225.1 Bacteroidia bacterium | reverse complement strand
CAACGAGCTGAACAAACCGGGGGAGGCCAAACGTATTGACGAACGGGTAAATTACGATTTGGAAATGATTCGAGAACTGGGGCATTGCTCCGGCATTGAGAATTATTCCCGCTATTTTGATGGTCGCAAACCGGGCACGCGTCCTTTCTGTTTATTGGATTATTTCCCGAAAGACTACATCACCATTATTGATGAAAGCCATGTTACCATCCCGCAAATTCGTGCGATGTATGGGGGAGACCGTGCCCGAAAAACCAACCTGGTAGATTATGGCTTCCGGCTGCCATCGGCACTAGACAACCGTCCATTGAAATTTGAGGAGTTTGACGAGATGATCAACCAGGCCATTTTTGTGAGCGCCACTCCCGCCGATTTTGAATTGCAAAAGTGCGAAGGAGTTGTGGCAGAGCAAGTGATTCGCCCCACAGGATTGATTGATCCGGAAATACTGATTCGCCCTTCCTTAAACCAGATTGACGATTTAATGGAAGAAATTCAGTTGCGCATCGAAAAATCGGAGCGCGTTTTAGTGACCACGCTGACCAAGCGCATGGCCGAAGAACTGACCGATTACCTGAAACGCATGAATATTCAATGTGAATACATCCACTCGGATGTGGACACCCTGGACCGTGTAAAAATAATTGATGGTTTGCGCGAAGGCACATTTGATGTATTGATTGGGGTAAATCTTTTGCGGGAAGGGCTGGATTTACCGGAGGTTTCGCTCGTGGCAATTCTGGATGCAGATAAGGAAGGATTTTTACGGTCGGAACGCTCACTGACCCAAACAGCAGGTCGGGCGGCCCGTAACCTCAATGGAAAAGTGATTATGTATGCCGATAAGGTTACTGACAGCATGCAGCGCACCATTGACGAAACCAACCGACGGAGGGAAAAACAACTGAAATACAATGCAGATCACAACATTACTCCCAAAGGTGTGGCCAAAACACGCCGCAATATTTTAGGAGAGGAAATCAAGGAAGAACAAGCGGCAAGCAAATTCTATGGCGGTCCGCAGGAGGCCGAAGTAGCTGCCGATCCGGTAGAAAAATACATGAACGAAGGGGAAATCGAAAAGGCCATAAAACGTACCCAAAAGTTAATGGAAACCGCCGCTAAAAACCTGGAATTTATTGATGCCGCCCAATACCGCGATGAGATAAAACGATTAAAAGGGCTCCTGCCACCTAAATAAGGTTGATGAACACATGGCTCTGTTTACAGGTTTGATGAAAACCAACAAATCTTTTCTTTCGCATTTAAAGCGCTATTTTTCTGTTGATGCAAAAGCAATCTGGGTGCTTATTTCGCATATTTTTAAAAATGCAACTCATTTAATAGGGTTGTATCTATAATGTATCCGTTATTTTTTGGGGCATTATTTTACCTCAAATTTACATAACAGTATAGTTTCTTTAAATTACATAGGCATTAATGGTGCAATCCCAACAAAAGTTTTCACTTTCAATACCCATTCAAAAAACTGTTTATAAATAAGGTCTCCTATGCACTTTCCTTTCTATTCTCTGTGCAAATCGCAATTTTAAAAACAATTGTTAAAAGGTATTCCTCACATTTAAACAATTTACGTTCAAATAATTTAGCCTCTGCCCGGGGCGCTTTTCACCTTTGGTAAACCGTAAATTCTGCTTTAATATTGCCAATGGTTTAAGCCTAAAAACTTAAATCACATTTAACCTAACTATTTTTTATTTGAACAAACGCGAAGCACGGAAACGTGTATTTCGCCCATTATTAACCTAACAAGTGAAGTATGAAAAAGCTGCTTACTCTAGTTTTGTTGTCGTTTTTCACGATCAACAGTTTTTTAGCTCAAACGACCTCTGATCCGCTGGGTATTGCAAATACCTTTAATGGATTTATTCTTGGGGATTTAAACCATCCTGGCGGCGATTCCGAAGGTGCATTAGCCGTGGGTGGAACCGCTGTTTTTCCAACTGCTTTTACCATTGCAGATCGCCTGCCTTCAGGGGGTAATTCTCTGGGATATGGTTTTGTGGCCAATGGGGATGTTACCTGGAACGGCGGAACCATCCAACATGGAGACGTACACATTGCAGGCACTATCACCGGCGATGTAAACAGTTCAATTTTAGACGGTACGTTGTATAATCCAAGTACTCCAATAGATTTTTCTGCTCAGGAAACGTATTTAAAAAGCCTGTCCGACCATTGGAAAAACCTGACACCTAATGGAACCATCGATTTGCAAGCCTGGGGTGGATTAACATTGACAGGTACAGATTCTGATTTGAATGTATTCTCACTTACGGAAGCACAATTCAAAGGAACCGGTCAGGTTGTGGTTGTTGTACCCGCCGGATCTACTGTCATTATAAATGTAGCCGGACTTTCTGATGCAAGCAGTGACCACCCTTTCTGGGGAAATATGAGTTTTAATGGTTCCGTGCAGGGTTCCGCCTGGACGAATGCTATTTGGAACTTTTATGAAATGACCACTTTTTGATATGTAAGTACAAGCTGGAAAGGTTCTTTATTGGCTCCATATGCCAATATGAGCTATATGAACGGAAATTTTGAAGGAACCCTGATTGTTGAAAGCCTTACCAGTCTGGGTTCAGCCGAATTGCATACCTACCCTTTTACGGGCGAGGCACCAATTCCTACCGGAGGTCCAACGCCTGGTCTGGCCTGCAGCGTTGACATGGACAGCCCTGTGGTATGTTTCGGAGAAGCCAACGGGGTAGCTACCGTAAGTGTAACCGGTGGTGTAGAACCTTACAGCTATGCATGGGATAACGGAGAAACTACCGCTACGGCCACCGCACTGGATGCCGGAGCACACGATGTTACAGTAACCGATGCCAACGGTGCCGAAACAACCTGCAGTGTAACCATGCAGGCACCTGCCGAACTAATTGTAAGCCCTACAGTAGTTCAACCAACTTGTAATGGTGACCTTGGCAGCATTAGCATTGAAGTAAGTGGTGGTGTTGAGCCTTATTCCTATCTATGGTCAAATGGAGAAACCTCAGCAACAATAAGCAATTTGGAGGCTGATGTTTATGCACTTACCGTAACCGATGCCAACGGTTGTACTTCAGGCGGTCAATACAGCATAGATGCTGCACCTTCGGCTATTACGATTGCAAGCGCCGTAATACCGGTAGATTGTGACACCCAAAAAGGTGCGATTTCATTAACAGTATCTGGTGGTGTTCCTGACTATACCTTTGAATGGCGCACCAGCGATGGAGCAGGAATTGTTCAGGGAGAAAAAGATCAAACTAATCTAAGCTCCGGAACCTATGTGGTGGCCGTATACGATGCCAACCAATGCATGTCAGTAAAAGAATTTGTATTGGCTGAGCCGGATTGTCAGGTTTCACCTATCAGTATCACATTAATTGATTGCCAGATTAAGTGCCGCGACGGTAAAGGCAGTATTCAATCCAAGGTTAGCGGAGGGCAAGCTCCATACACTTATGCATGGTCAAACGGTTCAACTGATGCAGACATTTACCACCTGAGCCCCGGAACGTACACAGTGACGGTAACGGATGCTAATGGTAAAACAGCCAGCCAATCGTCTACTATTCAAGAAGCACCTGCTGCCATTACTGTAAAAACAGTGCTTACCCCTGTGGCCTGTGATACTAAAGTTGGCGGAATTGCACTGACGGTTTGTGGCGGAAATGCTCCTTACCAATACCATTGGTCAACTACTGACGGATCAGGCATAGAGCAATGTAAAGCCACTCAGCAGAAGTTAACCGCAGGAACGTACCTGGTAAAAATTACCGATGCGAACGGTTGCAGTAAGGAAGAACAGATTCAACTTGAGGAAGCTGTTTGTGCAGAACCCCTGTGTATTAAACTTACTGCATGCCAAATTAAATGTCATGACGAAAAAGGAAGCATTAAATCAAAGGTTAGCGGAGGTGTTGCACCCTATACTTTCCAATGGTCAAACGGTGAAACAGGAGCGGATGTATACAACCTTGATCCAGGAACCTACACCGTAACTGTAACAGATGCCAACGGTAAGTCGGATACGCACTCAGCCACAATTGATGCTGCTCCAACAGCAATTAAGGTGACTGCAGAAGTGGTACATGCCACCGAAAATATGAACGATGGTAGCATTGCCTTAATAGTAAGTGGTGGAACAGCTCCTTACACTTATCTGTGGTGTACCGGTGAAACGACCAAAGACATCGAAGCTTTGAAACCTATGGTGTACTTTGTAGACATTACAGACAGTAACGGATGTACCTTCAGATTGTACCGTGTTGTGAAATGTGATGTGAATACGGCTGTTGACGGCTCCTTGGCAGTTGCACCCGTTGAAATTGAAGTATATCCCAACCCGGCCCGTGCCATTGTAAACTTCAACGTATCCTCTGAGACACCAACTGAGGCAACATTGGAAATTTATAACCTTGCCGGTGCCAAAATTGCCATCCCGTTTAATGGTAACCTTGAAGCTCAAAAAACATACAATGTTACCTACGATGCTACAAGTATTCCATCCGGATCGATTCTGATCTACCAGTTAAAAACAGGAGATAGGGTAGTAACCGGAAAAATATTTAAGAAGTAAGTTGCGGCACATAAAATTGAACACATAAGTTTAAAGCTTGTGTTCAAAGATGACTCTTGAAAGAGGCTGTCCGAAAAGGGCGGCCTCTTTTTTAATGCTAACCTGAGGCCGATTGGTGGCGGGGAAGAGGCTAAATTACAAAGGCCATCCGATAACCGGATGGCCTTTGTAATTTCTTATTTTCAGGGTAGATTATGCCTTTTTTTGAAGGTATTCGTGCATGGAATTGGCTGCTTTTTTTCCATCGCCCATGGCCAGAATTACAGTTGCTCCACCACGCACAATGTCTCCACCCGCAAATATTTCAGGAATAGAAGACTGCATATTGTCACGATTCACTTCAATGGTGCCCCAATTGGTGGTTTGTAATCCATCTACCGCCTGTGGAATAATCGGGTTGGGGGATACGCCAATGGCTACAATCGCCAGGTCCACATCGAGCAACTCAAAACCGTCTTTAACCGGCACCGGTTTTCTTCTTCCAGAGGCGTCCGGTTCTCCCAGTTCCATGCGTTGCAGTTTTATTTGTTTCAGTTGTCCGAACTCGTCACCCAGGTATTGCACCGGGTTGTACAGGTTCATAAACTGGATGCCCTCTTCTTTGGCATGGTTGATTTCCTCCATACGTGCCGGCATTTCTTCAAAACTTCTGCGGTAGATTATAATGGCGTTGGAAGCACCTAAACGCCGTGCGGTCCGCACCGAATCCATGGCGGTATTTCCGCCTCCAATCACGGCTACTGTTTTACCGGACAACACGGGGGTATCGCTCACTTCGCGTCCGGCACCCATCAAATTTATGCGTGTCAGGTACTCATTGGCCGACATGATGCCAACCAGGTTTTCTCCATCAATATTCATAAAGCGTGGTAAACCGGCACCGCTGGCAACAAACAAGGCCTGGTAGCCTTCTTCTTTCAATACTTCCAGCGAAATGGTTTTGCCAATAATGCAATTCGCTACAAAATTTACCCCCAGCTTTTTCAGGTTATCAATTTCAAAATCCACAATGGAATTCGGCAGCCTGAACTCCGGGATACCGTATTTCAATACGCCGCCAATCTCGTGCAGTGCTTCAAAAACAGTTACATCATAGCCCCATTTAACCATTTCGCCGGCAAACGCCAGGCCTGCCGGCCCTGAACCTGCTACCGCTACTTTTATTCCGTTAGATGCTGGTTTTATGGGCTCAATTGCCTGCCCGCTGTTGCGCTCATAATCGGCGGCAAAACGCTCGAGGTGGCCAATTGCTACCGGCTCTTTCTTTAATTTTTGGGTGTAAATGCATTGGGCTTCGCATTGTTTTTCCTGCGGACAAACCCGTCCGCACACTGCGGGTAACGAGCTGTACAACTTTAAGGTAACGGCGGCTTTTAAAAATTCTCCGGCTTCAATATTTTTTACAAACGATGGAATATCGATTTGCACCGGGCAACCTGACATGCAGGTTGGATTTGCACAATCAAGACAGCGGGCTGCTTCTTTTTGCGCCTCCTCTGAACTGAGGCCAACATTTACTTCATCGTAACTTCCTGCGCGGTAAACAGCATCCAATTCGGGCATTTTTGCACGGGGAATAGCAGTACGCTCTTTTGCTTTTACGTTTTTACGCAATTCCTGGCGCCACGCATCCTCTCGTCCTATCGAGGTATATTTTTCTTTCACGTCACTCATCAACAATTTACTTTTTGTGGGTGGAATTAAAGGTGTTTAAGGCATCCTGTTCCAGCTTTTTGAAGCCGTTTAAACGGAGCAACAATTCCTCAAAGTTTACTTGGTGTGCATTAAATTCAGGTCCATCCACACAAACAAAACGGGTTTTGCCATTTACGGTAACACGGCATGCACCACACATTCCGGTACCATCCACCATAATGGTATTTAAACTGGCTACGGTAGGAATGTTGTATTTTTGCGTAAGCAGGGCGCAAAACTTCATCATTACGGCCGGCCCAATGGTAACGGCCTCGTCAATGTTCTCACGTTGAATCACTTTTTCCATGCCTTCGGTAACCAGTCCCTTTTCGCCGTAACTGCCGTCATCCGTCATTATAATGAGTTCATCCGAATGTTGGCGCACCTGATCTTCCAAAATAATCAGGTCTTTGGAGCGTGCCGCGATGATGGTAACCACACGGTTTCCGGCTTTTTTCATGGCTTCAATAATGGGCAGGAGAGGGGCAACCCCCACACCACCACCTGCGGCGAGGATGGTTCCTTTATGCGATACATCGGTGGCTTTTCCCAGAGGACCCACCATGTCAGCGATGCTGTCTCCCTCCTTTAATTCAAACAACTTGGCCGAGGTAACTCCCACTTTTTGAATTACCAGGGTGATGGTGCCTTTTTCCAGGTTGGCACCTGCTATGGTGAGGGGAATGCGTTCGCCCTTACGATCGGCTCGTACCATTACAAAATGGCCTGCCTTGCGGGCTTTGGCGATTCGGGGAGCCTCAATTTCGAGCTTTAACACATGCGATGAAAAAAGCTCGCGTTTTATAATTTTATGCGTCATCATTTTTTAATTGTTCACCGGTGCGGCATACATTTTCACGTCTTCTGCGGTAATGGTCCCCTGGCAAAGTATCAGGAGCCGTTCCACCACATTGCGCAGTTCGCGGATGTTACCGGTCCATTGCAAGCTTTTCAGTGCATTTATGGCCGAATTGTCTATTTTACGAGGAGTTACGCCTTGCTCTTTGGATATAAGCTGGTTAAAATGCTCCACCAACAAAGGGATGTCTTCAGTACGTTCACGCAAGGGCGGCACATGAATTAAAATGACACTAAGCCGGTGGTACAAATCCTCGCGAAACCTACCTTTTTCAATCTCCTCTTTCAGGTTTATATTGGTAGCGGCCAGCACCCGCACATTTACCTTAATGGCTTTATCATTGCCAACGCGTGTAATTACATTTTCCTGCAACACGCGCAGTACCTTGGCCTGTGCTGAAAGGCTCATGTCACCAATTTCATCCAAAAAAATGGTACCTCCATCTGCCTGTTCAAATTTCCCTTTTCGCTGCTTAATGGCGCTGGTAAAAGCCCCTTTTTCGTGTCCAAAAAGTTCACTTTCTATCAGTTCAGAAGGAATGGCCGCACAATTTACCTCAATAAATGTATTTTTTGAGCGCGGGCTGTTGGCATGTAGGCTACGGGCTACCACCTCCTTTCCGGTACCGTTTTCTCCGGTAATTAATACACGGGCATCGGTTATTGATACTTTTTCAATCAGTTCCTTTACTTTTTGCACCGGATCTGATTGTCCCACCATTTGGTGTTTAATGGTAACCTGTTTTTTTAAGGTACGGGTTTCGGTTATTAAATCCGTTTTGTCCAAACCGTTTTTAAGGGTTATTAAAAGGCGGTTCAGGTCAATGGGTTTTTGAATAAAATCGTATGCCCCTTTTTTTATGGCATCTACTGCGGTTTCAATATCTCCATGTCCTGAAATCATTACCACCTGCACCTCGGGATACAGCTCGCGGATTTTATTGAGAACTTCCATGCCATCCATTTGCGGCATTTTTATGTCGCACAATACCAAATCGAATGCTTTGCTTTTGAGAAGCTCGAGCCCGGCCACACCATGTTCGGCCAGCTCAACCTCGTGTTTCTCATACTCCAGAATATCTTTTAATGTATTGCGTATGCTGCGTTCGTCGTCAATTACAAGAATATTAGCCATTTTACGCTATAAAGTGTTAAAATCCTACTAAATGTTTTAAATTTGAAAGCCTGAATAATACAAGGCCGGTTAAATTTTAAACGGTCAAATGTACAAAAACATTAACGGTAGCTGACACCTAAAATCAAATAATTGAATAGGAAAAAGGCGAACGCAGGTAGCGGGTTACCTTAAAAAGTTTGGTAAAAGATACCTGCCAAACAGGAATCCCATACCAAATCAGACCAATTGTTAAGCGCAGAAGAAAGACGTATGATGCATAAACCAATAGAAGGGGCAGGGGCGTACCACATCGGACAGGAATCGTTGTTTCCTCAGGAGAAGCTGATGGAATTAACCCGTAATAAAAATTCGATTACCATTGGAATTCCCCGGGAGAAAGATCCGGATGAAACACGGATTTCATTAACTCCACAGGGAGTTAATTTAATTATAGATGCCGGCCACCATGTGGTAATTGAAAGAGGTGCCGGCGACATTGCCCGGTATACGGATAAAGATTATAGCGAAGCCGGAGCAACAATTACCAGCAACCTGGCTGAAGTTTATGAAGCAGACATTGTATTGAAGGTGATGCCGCCATCAGACCAGGAAGCCACCTTACTGAAAGAAAGGGCTACCCTGTTTTGCATGCTTAGTTTAACCAAATTGTCGAAAGAAAGTATCCGCATATTAATGGAGCGAAAAATTACGGCCATTTCGCTGGACACCTTACAGGATGAGCACGACTGTTACCCCATTGTACGGTCTCTGAGTGAGATAGAAGGCATTGCCTCCATTAATGTAGCCACCCATTTGCTTAGCAATGCCACCAACGGAAAAGGTGTTTTGTTGGGAGGAATAACCGGTATTTCACCTGCCGAAGTGGTGGTACTGGGCGCCGGTACGGCAGGAACCGTAGCTGCACGCGCAGCATTGGGTATGGGAGCAGCAGTAAAAGTATTTGACCATTCGATGTACCTGCTGCGTGAAATCAGCCACAACCTCGGGCGCCATGTATTTACATCCAACCTGCACCCATCTGTTTTATCCAAAGCCTTAAAATCGGCCGATGTGGTAATTGGCACCATGCGCTTTTTAAACGGGGTGCGTCGTTTTATGCTTACCGAGGAGTTGATTCAACTCATGAAAAAAGGAACGGTCATTGTAGACCTGAGCGTTGATCAGGGCGGTTGTTTTGAAAGTACACGGCCTACCAGCCTCAGTCACCCGGTGTACGAAAAACATGGGGTAATTCATCATTGCCTGCCCAGCATATCCGCGTTGTTCCCCCGTTCGGCTTCCATTGCATTTAGCAATATTATATCAGGCCTGGTGCTGGATATTGCACAAACCAATGGTGTTACCAACGCCATAAAAGTAAATGCCGGCTTACGACACGGTGTATTTTTATTTAGCGGCATTTTAACCAACCACTATGTCGGGAAACATTTTGATCTGTCATCAAAAGATATTTCCTTGTTGTTAGCTGCTTTTTAAATGGAATACGTCAGCCTGATTATTACCGTTTTATATGCACTGTTAATTGCCCGCTATATTCAGGGCTGGATTCGATTACCCCAATTTAAACCCGCTCAGCCTTTTAAGCCGGTTACGCATGTAACGGTTATTGTACCTTTTCGTAACGAAAAGTCCAACCTGCCTGCCCTGCTCACCTGTTTGCGGCAACAGACCTACCCGAAAACACTGACTCACTTTTTTTTTGTGAATGATCAAAGTTCGGATGGAGGCGATGAATGGTTGGCAGAACAGATTGCAACTCATCCCGAATGTACCTTGCTGCAGGGAGAAGGAAAAGGGAAAAAAAACGCCCTGGCACTGGCCTATACAAAGGCCAATGGTGAATTACTGGTTACCCTGGATGCTGATTGCGTGGTGCATGAAAACTGGCTGCACACTCTGGTGGATTATTACCAGCAAACCCGTCACAGTTTAATTATTTGTCCGGTACAGTTTCATCCGGCCACCTCCGTTTGGGAAAACCTGCAGGCGGTTGAATTCCAAAGCCTGATTGCATGCGGTGCAGGTGCAGCAGCCCTAAACGATGCAATAATGTGTAATGGGGCTAACCTTGCCTTTCGGTCTGAGTTGGTAAAATCGGGGGCTACATTTTTAAAGGCAAGCGAGGCCTCGGGGGATGACATGTTTTTATTGGAACACGTAAAAAAGCAAAACCCGCGAAAAATCGGGTTTTTAAAATCAAAACAAGCCTTTGCCTACACGCAGCCGGCCAGCTGGTCCGACTTTTTTAAACAGCGATCGCGGTGGGCCTCTAAGTCCCGCTCCTATACCGATTTTTCCATTATTTATGCCGGTGCAGTAGTCCTCCTTATCAATGTTTTATTGGCCGTGGGCTTTCCGCTGCTGCTGTGCTTCCCCCTGCTATTTAAGCCGCTTTTGTTTGCGTTTGTAGTAAAGCTGGTGGTGGATGTACTTTTACTGGCCATAACGGCTCCATTTTTCGGTTTGCAAAAACAGGTGCCGTACGCATTTATTATTGCTTTTTTTTACCCTTATTATGTGCTCTATAGCGTAATCAATGGTTTGTGGGGAAAACTGAACTGGAAGGGGCGGTAAACATGATCACCGCGTTTAATGTGTCCCAGAAAGGGGCACCGAATGCGGACAAAAAAGTACATATTCTTAATCTTCTTATTGATTTCCGGATTTAGATTCTTTACATTTGTTGCAATTATTCCCGTAGTGATACGGTCCGATAATTGCTGAGTGTGTTTAGGAAAGGCTGTCGTACGATAGCCTTTCTTGTTTTTTACTGGCGAACGCCTTACGTTCAAACTTTAAGAAAACAAAAAAACCGGCCTAAGCCGGTTTTTATAAGTATCAGTTG
>JAUIMD010000587.1 GCA_030433225.1 Bacteroidia bacterium | reverse complement strand
AATAACATGCACGATGCTCTGAAAAAATCGTATGAAAATGCAGAAAAAATCTCCTTTGAAGGAGCGTATTACCGCAAAGACATTGGGTTCGATTTATAACGATCGAAATCCGTTAAAAACTTCTGGGAAATATGAAAACATGGAAGGCTGGAAACTAAGGTTTTTCAGCCTTCGCTTTTATAGGGCAGCAAAACAACAGGTAGAAACATGGCAAAAACAGAAAAACGAAACCTCCGGAAAGGTTCGGTAGGAAATAACCGGAAACAAGGGGAAGACTTTTTTGACAAGAACCGTAAAAAACCGGGCATTTCAGAAACCGATTCGGGATTGCAATACCAGGTATTGGAACCGGGCGACGGAGAACACCCGAGTGCCGATTCCTATGTAACCATCCACCAACGGGTATTGCTACTGAACGGCAGTGTAATTGGCGATACCTTTAAAGACAATAAGCCAGAGGAGGTTTCCATGCAGGAAATGATTGAAGGGTACCGTGAAGGTATAATGCTGATGAAAAAAGGAGCGCGCTTTAAATTGTTTGTTCCTCCCGAACTGGCATGGGGAAAAAAGGGTACCGGAAACAAAATTCCCCACAATGCCACCCTCATTTTTGATGTTCGCCTGATTGATTTCTGGTGAAAACGCAGAAAAAAACCTGCAACACCCCACTTAATGTTAATGAATTGATTATTTTTTAAGCTTTGGATAAATTTATTTAACTATTTATTAACACTATTAATACAATATGGTTATATTTGCTCCTAAACTGAAGCATTATATGAAACAGCATATTGTATATAAAATAGCCACCGCCATTGCGTGTATTCTGGTATTGGCATCGTGTAGTTGCGAAAATTTGGGTGATGGCGTAGTAATGGATGCCGAAACAAAGCGTCCCATCCACGGGGTAACGGTAAAGTCCTTTGTCGAAAAATCTGTACCATCCTACGTCAGTGAAATGGTGACCGACTCTACGGGCATGTTTCATGGCTCAACCGGGAAAACCAAAGGTGGATTTTCGGGATGCAGCGATTTGATGCTTGAATTTGAAAAAAGTGGTTATACTTCCCTTCAAATTTACAACCCCCAAAGTGATGTGGTTTACCTGAAGCCCATTAAAAAAGATACCTCTGTAGAATAATACTTTCCTTATCGGCCATATTGAGCCCGGGTTGCCGGATATATCATTTGTCTGGTTTGCCAGAAATGCTACTTTCGTGTCATAAACAGGCACCATGGCAAAAACATCCCACCCCTCCCCCGATAGAAGTCTTGTAAACAGGTTTTTAACCATTGTTGAAAAAACCGGCAATGCCCTGCCGCACCCGGCCACCCTTTTTGCCTTGCTTGCATTTTTGGTGTTGGTTTTGTCGTGGGTTATGAGCTGGTTCAACCCGCAGGTTCTGCATCCCGGAACGGGTGAAACCATTCAGGTAGTAAACCTTTTCTCGCGCTATGGCCTCCACCGTATTTTAACCGAAACGGTTGAAAATTTCACAGGGTTTGCTCCCCTCGGTACGGTATTGGTAGCTTTGCTGGGTATTGGCATTGCCGAAGGTACCGGCCTTATTGGCACGGTGTTGCGCCTGGTTGTATTAAAGTCGCCCGCCAAAATTCTAACCTTTGTTATCGTTTTTGCGGGTGTGATTTCCAACACGGCAAGTGAAGTGGGCTACGTGCTGCTGGTTCCGCTGGCTGCCGTTATATTTTTGGCTGCAGGCAGGCACCCCCTGGCCGGATTGGCCGCAGCCTTTGCAGGCGTTTCAGGAGGCTACAGTGCAAACCTGCTACTGGGCACCATCGACCCCCTTTTAGCAGGCCTCTCCGAAGAAGCAGCACAAATCCTACAAACCGACTATAGCGTTAATGCAGCATGCAATTACTATTTTATGTTTGTTTCCACCTTTTTAATTGCCGGAGCCGGAACCTATGTAACCGAAAAAATTATTATCCCAAAATTGGGCCCGTACAAAGGTGATGTGGAGCCCGACACCATACACAAGCTTAATCGCGACGAAAAACGCGGACTGCTGTATGCCGGTATGGCATCCCTGGTACTCACAGGCCTCATGCTGTGGGGCTTGATTCC
>JAUIMD010000027.1 GCA_030433225.1 Bacteroidia bacterium | reverse complement strand
ATGGTACCATCGTTTGAGTTGGTGGATTTCATGTAAATCATGTTATCCACCCCGTTCATTTCCTGTTCAATGGGCGTGGCAACCGATTCTTCTACGTTGGTTGCATTTGCCCCGGTGTATGTGGCCCTCACCTCAACAATAGGAGGTGTAAGATTTGGGTATTGCTCAATAGCCAAACCAATGACCGACACGGCCCCGACAATAACAATTACAATGGCAATTACCATAGCAACTATCGGGCGGTGTACAAAAAAATTACCTTTGCTCTCTGCCATAATTAACTATTGGTTTTGCTTTTAAATTCGGTGAGTTCAGGGCTAACAGTAGCGCCCGGGCGGGCTTTTTGCAGGGCATCCATCACCACTTTATCTGCTGTGGTAAGTCCTTGCTCAATAATCACCATATCTCCCACATGGTCTAAAATATCTACCGGCCTGGATTCCACTACATTCTCCTTATTTACTACTAAAACACTGTATTTCCCCTGCAATTCTATGAGGCAACGTTGCGGGATGAGCACTGCATTTTTCACTTCGTCGATTTGTACACGAACTTTAGCATACAAGCCGGGACGAAGAATGCGGGAAGGATTGGGAAAACTTGCCTGCAACAAAATGGATCCCGTGGAGGCGTTTATCATGCTGTTAATGAAATCGATTTTACCCTTTTCTTCATATACCGAACCGTCAGACAAAAGAAGTTGTACCCTAAAGTCAGCATCTCCCTTTTCCACGTCTTCTGCAGCCTCTTCGGCGCTTCTGCTATCGCGGTATTGGCGTGCCAACTGCAGGTAGCGCTGCTCCGAAATTGAGAATTGAACGCGTACGGTATCGATGCGTGAAACCATGTTTAAAATCACCGGATTTGGGTCTTTTCCCACATATTCTCCAACCCGGGCTTCGGTGGCGCCAATAAGCCCGTCGATGGGGGCAGTAATGGTGCAATACCCTAAGCGAATTTTTGCCTGCTTCAGGTTTGATTCTGCAGCACTCACCGCGGCCAGCGAAGCATCGTAACTTGCCTGCGCCGCATCCAGGTCGCTTTTACTAACGGCATTTACTTCGGCTAATGGCTTGTATCGTTCCAGCTCATTTTTGGCGTTTATCATGTTGGTTTTGGCTTCGGCAACTTTGCTTTCCTGTGCAGCCACTTCGGCCAGGTAATGGTCCTGATCTATTTTGTATAAAAGTTGCCCATGCCTAACGCGGGTACCTTCCTCAAAGGCAATTTTTTCCAGCACTCCGTCTACCCGTGCACGAATGGGGATGTCTTTCAGGCCATAAATCTGCCCTACAAACTCGTTGTGCAATGGTACATCTTTTTGGATTACGGCTACTACCGGTATACTTGGTGGTGCCGACGGTTGTTTTTCTTTTTGAGCGCATCCCAGTGCCAGTATGGAAAATACAAGCAGCATGCTCCCGTAACGCGTAATTTGCTTCATATAAAATAGGATTTTCTGTTATTCTAATGGATTCTATTCAAATTTAAATAAATTAACATATGAAACAACAAGGTTCCACATTCAAATCCGGCGAATGTGCAATATTCCTTCCTTCATTTTCTACCAGCCCCTGCAAAAAGAACGCTGCCCCCGATGTTTTGAGCGCCGGTATGGTTGAATATTAATGAAATGTTTTGCAACCTTGCCGTATGAATCGATGTATTGCTGTTTTGTTTTGTGTACTTGTAATTCAGGGAGCAACAGCTCAGTCTGTTGGGCTCGTACTGAGCGGTGGCGGGGCACGTGGCCTGGCACATATCGGCGTAATTAAGGCCCTGGAAGAGAGCGGAATTCCAATCGACTATATCACGGGTACTTCCATGGGTGCCATCATAGGGTCGCTGTATGCCACCGGGTATTCTCCCGCAGAAATGAGCGACCTGTTTCATTCAAAAGAGTTTGAACTTTGGCAGAAGGGAGAAATTTCGGAGGAGTTTATCTATTATTTTAAACGTTTGGATGATGCCCCCGACATGTTCACCCTTACTCTGGCGTTGAACGATTCGCTGAAACTTACGCCGCAACTGCCTGTAAACCTGGTACGTTCCAGCCCATTAAGCATCGGAACCCTCAAATTATATGCGCAGGCAACGGCTGCAGCCCATTCCGATTTCGATCAGCTTTTTATTCCGTTCCGGTGCGTGGGAACCGATATTGTTACCAACAGCGCCAAAATTTTTGACCGCGGAGATCTGGGGCGAAGCGTGCGGGCCTCCATGGCATTTCCATTTTACTATACTCCCGTTAAAATAAACGACACCTTGTATTACGATGGTGGAATTGTAAATAATTTTCCGGCAGATGTAATGGATAATGCCTTCCACCCCGATTTAATTATTGGCAGCAATGTAAACAACCGCATCAAACCCCCGAACGAAAAGGATTTAATGTTGCAGATTCAAAACATGGTAATGACCAATACCTCCATTGAATTACCGGATACTACCGGCATTATGATTGACAACATTTACGAAGATGTGGGTATTTTTGATTTCTCAAAGATCGATTTCCTCATTGAGGCGGCGTACCTGAAAACGCTGCAATACGTGCCCGAAATTAAGCGGCGGATTCATCGTACGGCTGAAACCCATGCGTTGCAAAAAAAGCGTGACGCCTACCGGCAGGAATTTCCCCCCCTTACCTTTCGCAATTTTGAATTTACAGGCCTAAACGCTGAACAAAAGGCATTTGTAACCCGGGCTTTTAACAATGTGGATTCACTGGACATGCAGGAACTGGAACGCATTTTTTACATTTTGACAACCATTTTACCGACATTGTGCCTACCGCCACGTACCGCACTGAAGAAGGCTATTTCGACCTAAAACTCCATTTTAAGCTGGATACAGAAACGCAGCTCAAACTAGGTGGCAATTTCTCTACCGGGCCGGCTAACCAGGGCTACGTGGGTATCGAACGGAAATTTATAACCCGATCGGCATACACCCTTTACGCCAGTTCAAACTTTGGGCAGGTGTACAATGCCATACGGGTGGGCGGACGTATTGACATTGAGCGTAAGCGCCCGTTAGGGCTACAACTCGATATATTAACGCACCGCTGGAACTTTTACAACCACAGCCTGAAATTCTTTTTTGAAGGATACCAGCCCTCGAGCCTTAGCGACATCGAAAACCGCCTATCCTTTAAGGCCTTCACTCCCATTACCCTTAACAGTAAATTATCGGTGGAAACCGACCTGGCCTACCAAACCCAGAAATTTTTAGACCCGAATGCCGGAGGCTCCCAAAATACCCCTTTTAACAGCACGTTTAGTTTGGTTACCCCACGGTTGCGTTACGATTACAATACGCTAAACAGCAAACAGTATGCAACCGGCGGAAACAAGGTAGTTATGTATGGGCAGGAAGTTTTTGGCAATGAAACAGTGCGCAGGGAGTCCACCTCGGCATTTGATGGAGATGAGTTTCACAATTATGCCATTTTCCGCGTCCTCTCAGAGAATTACATCCCTTTAAACAACCATTTTAGGCTGGGCGTGCATCTCGATTATGCCATAACATCGATGGATACTTTTTTAACTGCCACCACAACCAGCTTATATTCTCCGGCTTACACACCAACTCCGCTGGGACAAACGCAGTTTCGCGGGGCATATCGGGCTCCACACTACGCAGCTCTGGGGGTAACTCCTCTTTTTTTACTGGATGGCAACATCCACCTCAGGGTGGCACTACATGCGTTTGCCCCACTAAAAACCTACCGGCCCAATGAGTTGGGAGGAGTGGATACCCGTTACGGATTACATGATGTGTTTTTTATTGGTCAGGCAGGATTAATTTTTGACTACCCTTTTGGGAAAATCAGTCTTACGGCCGATTATTTTGAGCAACCCACTTCTTCGTGGTTTGTCAACCTGAGTTTTGGCTACCTCATTTTTAACCGTAATGCAAGCCACTAACGCGACAAGTAACGCAAAGAGGTGTTTTTTCGAAAGGTTCCCTCCACCAGGTTCAATCCTTTTAAAAGGATTAAACGAAGTTTTTGCCCCACTTCAATTGCAGGTGGAACCTTATTTTGAGCCTGGTAATTGTTGGCACAAACGGCGGCTAATAATTCAAAAACAGTATACCCGTGCTGCATTTGCAGGGCCGAGAAAAAGGCAAAAAGAAGGTTTTCCTCCCCTTTATTAAAGGAAATAACCAGTTGATCAGGGTTCACTTTTAAATCGGGAACAGGCGCATGCAGGTGTACCGGGGTAAAGCCGGCTGACAGGGGCTGTGCTACAGGGCAAAATTCCGGACAAATGATGCCGTTAAAAAAAATGGTATTGCTGTATTCAATAGCCATGGCATCCTGAGTAGAGAGCGAAACAATTTCGTTGAGTTCATTTTGCGCCAGCACGGCTTTTCGTAGAACAGCGTTTCCTGTGAAAATATAATGGGCGGCAAAGCGATCCATTTTTAGCGTCTTTGAAAAGGATTAAAGGGCAGCGAATCCAGTTCCTGAATTACCGGAAGTGTATCCTGTACCACGGAATCAACAACCGCCGGGGTTTCTTCAATGGCGGATTGATACCCCTTCATTTTATACAAGCGAATGTTATAAATTTCTACACTTTTGCTGGATAGGCACTTCTCGTGCCCTACCAATTCACCCTCAATGCGGCTTACTGTTTTTGCAGGATTAACCGCCAGCCGTAAGCGAATGGCATGCACCGAAGCATCTTTTACCAGGCTAAACGTAACTTCATCGCTTGTTTCGTCAGTATAGTTAACACGCAAAACTGTTTCAGGGTTATCCGAACAATCGTTTAAATACAGCTTAAAATCTCCTTTCAGCACCAAAAAGTCGAATGCATTGGCGGTGTCGTTTAAAAAGGAGAAGTCTACCGTACTTTTGTCCCCTTTTTCCAGCAGAGAAAAGTTTCGCGGCATTCGCCATATCTCGGTTACCACCGAATCGCGTTCATTGTAATCGGTATTTTGCAGTTCGCCCCCCAGGTCGGCAAACAAAAACTCCCGGGTATCCTGAAATTTCCCAGCCTCTGCTTCCAAATGCATCTCATCCAACCGTTCCAAAACACGGGTGTAAATTTCTTTGTATTCATCGGCATGCAACAGGTAATAGTTGAGCGATGAGTCCATGTCTGCTTTGCTTACGCCATGTTTCAAAAACACATCGTTGTACAATTCCAGCTTGGTTGTTTTTTCCCTGAAGCGCGCAACATCCATGCTTATGGCACTTTCGGCCAGGTGCATGTCCACCATAAATTCCACCATTTTATCGGGAGCCATTACTCCTTCAGGGCGTTTGGTACACCCCAGCAATAGAATCAATCCAAGTAAAACGGCAATGTTACGCATGGTTCTGCTACAGTTCTTTTTTAAAGAAATCGCGATAAAAGGTCAGCATTAGCAAAATACCTCCGGTTATGGCCGAGTCGGCAATGTTAAATACGGGACGGAAAAAAATAAACGGTTGTCCTGCATTAAAAGGGGCCCATTCAGGGTAGGTAGTTTTAATAATGGGGAAATACAGCATGTCAACAACACGTCCCTGTAAAAATGACGAATAACCGCCACCTTCGGGCATAAACTGTGCCACCTGGTACAAGCTATCACCAAAGATGATTCCGTAATAAATACTATCCAGTATGTTACCAACCGCCCCGGAAAAAATCAGGGCAAAACCGATTACGACACCGGTTGGTGCATTTTTTCGGATAATGGTGCGCATGTAAAACGCAATGGCAACCACGGCCACAATACGA
Source organism: Bacteroidia bacterium (assembly GCA_030433225.1). Classification (GTDB taxonomy): domain Bacteria; phylum Bacteroidota; class Bacteroidia; order Bacteroidales; family UBA5342; genus JAUIMD01. The sequence continues at coordinate 5,464 of JAUIMD010000027.1, read as the reverse complement.
AAGATACTTAGGATGTACTTGCCCCATTTATCGCCAAATTCAAAGCCAAAGGCCATCCCGTTGTTTTCGGTAAAATGGATGATAAACCAGTCGGCAACATGAATTTCCTGCCCTAACACCATGTTGGTTTTAATCCAGATTTTCACCACCTGGTCCACCACCAATACAAAAACAATAATGAAGATTGCTAAATACCCTTTTTTCACGAATTTAATTTTTATGCCCTCCCTGTTTAAGGCTTTATTTTCGGGCACGATTATAAACAAAATAAGGGCTGCTATGAGCCCTTATTCATTAAATATTTTATTTTTTTAACGACTGTCGGCCGCCTTTCCTTCAATGCTCAGTGTAGCGTGCGGCACTGCACGTAAGCGTTCTTTGGGTATAAGGTTACCCGTAGCGCGGCATATGCCATACGTTTTGTTTTGAATGCGGATAAGCGCGGCCTCCAAGTGTTGGATAAACTTTTGCTGGCGCTGTGCCAGTCTTCCCGATTCTTCTTTAGAAAGCACGGCGGCACCTTCTTCCAGCACCTTAAAGGTAGGGGACGTGTCCTGGGTATCGTTTCCATCACTTTGCGTAATGCTGGCCTTTAACAAGTCATAGTCTCGGTTGGCCTTTTCGAGTTTGTCAAGAATGATTGCTTTGAATTCTTCCAACTCCTCATCTGAATATCTTGTTTTCTCAGCCATATGTCCTGGTATTTAATTTAACAATGATTCAATTTTATGATACAAGTTCCACCTTAACGCGTATGGAAACTTCTTTATCAATCTCGATCAACGTGCCGTCGGTAATTTGATCGTCTCCTTCCAGATTTACACGATCGGCCAGTGTCTGCGTGCCAATATACTCTTTAAATGCTTCAATTGCACCATCTGTGGCAGGGTTTTTTGCTATTGTAAGCTTAATTTTATCGGTTACTTCAAAGCCGGAATCTTTCCTTAGGTTTTGAACCTTATTAACTACCTCGCGTGCAACTCCTTCACGTCGAAGTTCATCCGTAAGGTTTACATCCATGGCAATGGTAATACCGTCGTTCGAGGCTACCAACCATCCGGGTATATCTTCAGAAGTAATTTCAACATCCTCCAGGGCTAATTGAATTTGCTCATCCCCTACCTGTATTTCTGAGCCTTTGTTTTTCTCAAAAAGATTAATTTCTTCCTGTGTCATTTGGTTGATGCCACCGGCAATTTGCTTCATCAGTTTGCCGTATTTGGGGCCGAGTGTTTTAAAGTTGGGCTTAATTTTTTTCACCAACACCCCGGCATCGTCCTTCAGGTATTCCACCTCCTTTACGTTCACCTCACTCAACACCAGATCTTTCACGGCCTCAAACATTGGAATAAATTCTTCATCCAATACCGGAATCATAATTTTATTCAGTGGCTGGCGCACTTTGATGCTTACTTTGCGGCGTAGGCCCAGAATCATGGAAGACACATTTTGTGCAATATCCATTCGTTTCTCAAGGTTGGCATCAATGCTTTGCGCGTTATATGTTGGGAACAAGGCGATGTGCACCGATTCCGTTTTCTTTTGGCTAACTGCATGCAAATCGCGGAACAACTGATCGCTGTAAAACGGCGAAATCGGCGCCATAAGTTGTGCAACTGTTTCCAAACACGAATAAAGGGTTTGGTACGCAGAGATTTTGTCTTTATTGTATTCTCCACCCCAGTAACGTTTGCGATTTAAGCGCACGTACCAGTTACTTAGGTTCTCTGTTACAAAGTTCTGAATGGCTCTACCGGCACGGGTTGGCTCGTAATTGGCATAATGCCCATCCACTTCCTTCACCAACGAATTAAGCAATGAAATCACCCATCGGTCAATTTCAGGACGTTCGTTTAAGGGAATTTGAGTTTCCTCATTTTTAAATCCATCGATGTTAGCATACAAGGAGAAGAAAGAATACGTATTGTACAGCGTTCCAAAGAACTTACGACGTACTTCTTCAATGCCTTCAATATCAAATTTCAGGTTATCCCAGGGTTGCGCATTGGTAATCATATACCAGCGAATAGGGTCTGACCCGTATTTTTCAATCACCTCAAATGGATCAACAGCATTGCCCAGGCGTTTGGACATTTTATTGCCGTTTTTATCCAGCACCAGTCCATTGGAAATAATGTTTTTAAAAGCCACTGAATCAAACAACATCACCGCAATGGCGTGCAGGGTGAAAAACCATCCGCGGGTCTGATCCACTCCTTCCGCAATAAAGTCGGCAGGATATACATGCTGGAAATGATCTTTATTTTCGAAGGGGTAATGGATTTGAGCGTAAGGCATAGCTCCGGAATCGAACCAAACATCAATCAGGTCGCTCTCACGTTTCATGGGTTTGCCATTTGGACTCACCAAAATCACATCGTCCACTACATGACGGTGCAGGTCTATTTTGTTGTAGTTTTCTTTGTCGAAATTGCCTACCTCAAATCCTTCCAACGGGTTGGATTGCATAAAACCGGCAGCTATAGATTTTTCGATTTCTGCATACAGTTCTTCTACCGAACCAATGCAAATCTCTTCATCCTTATCTTCCGTTCGCCAAATAGGCAGCGGCGTGCCCCAAAAACGTGAACGCGATAAGTTCCAGTCTACCAAATTTTCCAGCCATTTTCCAAAACGGCCTACACCTGTTGATTCCGGCTTCCAGTTGATGGTTTTGTTCAGTTCAAGGAGACGCTCTCGCAGGGCGGTAGTTTTAATAAACCAACTATCGAGCGGGTAATACAATACCGGCTTATCCGTTCGCCAGCAATGCGGGTAATTGTGGGTATGTTTTTCAACTTTAAAGGCCTTATTCTGTATTTTCAACCATACGGATAGGTCAATATCCAGGGTATTGTCGGCTTCAGTCAGGCTTTCGTCATATGCATTTTTCACATACCTGCCTGCGAATTCCTCATAAAGCGGCACGTTAACAAAACCTTTCACGAAATTTTCTGACAGGTCGCCAATGCGGTAAAACTTACCGGTAGTATCCACCATGGGAACCCATTCGTCGTTTTTAGCCTGTAAAAGCATCGGAGCAATTCCTGACTGCTTGGCCACCCGGTCATCGTCAGCACCAAAAGTAGGCGCTATGTGTACGATTCCGGTTCCGTCTTCGGTGGTTACAAAGTCTCCGGTAATCACCTTAAAAGCATCTCCCTGGGGTTGCATGAACGGAATTAACTGTTCATAGCTAATTCCTGCCATATCCGCCCCTTTGTATTCGCCAACTACTTCAAATGGAATTTTCTTATCCCCTTCGGCATAATCCGCCAAAGCTAATTTTGCATTTTTAGGGTTGAAATAGGCATTCATGCGATCTTTAGCCAGAATAACCGTTACCGCTTTAAAGGTATACGGATTGTAGGTTTTTACCTTTACGTAGGTAATTTCAGGCCCAACCGCCAGGGCTGTATTGGAAGGAAGGGTCCAGGGCGTGGTTGTCCATGCCAAAAAGCAAAGGTGTTCATCCCCTTCAAACAACGGCGCCGATGCATCATTTTTCACAACGGTGAACTGGGCAACGGCAGTAGTGTCCTTCACATCGCGGTACGATCCGGGCTGGTTAAGCTCGTGGGTGCTCAACCCTGTACCTGCAGCCGGACTATAAGGTTGGATGGTGTATCCTTTATACAGCAGTCCTTTTTCATAAAACTTTTTGATGAGGTACCATAAGGTTTCCACATACTTGGTTTCGTAGGTGATGTAAGGATCATCCATGTTCACCCAATAACCCATTTTACGGGTCAGATCCTCCCAAACATCGGTATATTTCATTACCTCCGTACGGCAGGTATTGTTGTATTCTTCAATGGAAATTTTCTTGCCAATGTCTTCTTTGGTAATTCCAAGCAACGATTCCACACCTAACTCCACCGGAAGTCCGTGGGTATCCCACCCGGCTTTACGGTGTACCCGAAAGCCTTTTTGTGTTTTGAAACGACAAAAAATATCCTTGATGGCACGCGCCATTACGTGGTGAATACCAGGCATTCCGTTGGCCGATGGCGGACCTTCGTAAAATACGAAATCAGGCGCTCCTTCGCGGGTGGAAATGCTCTGATGAAAGGTATCTTCATCGTCCCACAACGTTAGGATATCCTTGTTTACTTTTGATAAGTCTAAGCCCTTGTATTCAGGATATTTATTGTTCATTTTCGTTAAGTGTCGTTCCAAAAAAATTGAGTGCGAATATAAAAAAAAGGAATTGAAAGGCAAAGCATTAACTGCGTTCGGTTTAGACACAAAAAAACACGTTAACCGAAGCAAACGTGTTTATATTTTATGGGGCAATTGAGGAACCTCCACCATGCGGTGTATTGCGTTAAATTACGCCTATGTCCTCTACAATTTGCTTTGTAATTTTATCGAAATAGGCTTTAAAAACAGGATCCTGCATATAATCATCCAGGTCATCTCTGTATTTATCCGCCTCGCCGGCTATGGCAAACAATTCCTTTTGCACTTCAGGGTCTTCACGGTCAATTTTTCGCTTTTTTACAAACGAATGCCAACGCGACAACCATTCTTCGTAATCCACCATAAACTCTTTTTGTTCTTTGGTGAGTTCTTTGCTGTTCAGCACATCTATGGGAGATGCCTGTGCGTCAGACACATTGGCTCCCGCAATGGTGGCAGCGCCAATTCCCAGCCCCAGACGTTTCAAAAAATCTTTACGTGATTGTTTTGTATTGCTCATGTTGTTTCCTTCTATGATTGGTGACAAAAATAATTCATAATCCGAAATAATTCTAAACTAGAACAAAGAAATACCACTTTTGTTGGAAAAGGTTTTCAAGTACCATACGAAATGGCATAGGAGAGTACACCTGTTTTTCCGTGGGAGTTTGTATTTTTGAGCCAAAAATGGGCACCGTATATTTAATACCTTCGTTGTTGGGCGAAACCGAACCCGACCACTCACTCCCCGCTTACAACACCCAAGTCATCAATTCCATCCCGTATTTTGTGGTGGAGGATGTGCGTTCGGCGCGGCGGTTTTTAAAAAAGGTGAATAAGGATATTGATATTGATGCTTTACGTTTTGAAGTATTAAACAAGAAAACTTCTCCGGCGGAATTATCCCGGCTTATTGAACCGGTTTTGCAGGGCATGTCGTGCGGAATCATTTCAGAAGCTGGTTGCCCGGGCATTGCCGATCCCGGTGCCGTACTGGTGGATATAGCCCACAGTAAAGGAGTAAAAGTAGTGCCGCTGGTAGGACCTTCATCCATTTTGCTGGCCTTAATGGCGTCAGGTTTTAACGGACAAAGTTTTGCGTTTGTTGGCTATATACCGGTAAAGCCAAATGAGCGCAAAAAACGCATTAAACAACTGGAGCAACGGATGCTGACGGAAGATCAAACGCAACTTTTTATTGAAGCTCCTTATCGAAACCTTCCGCTTTTGGAGGATTTGCTTGCCACCCTTAACCCAAACACCAAGCTTTGTGTAGCCTGTG
>JAUIMD010000586.1 GCA_030433225.1 Bacteroidia bacterium | reverse complement strand
AACTTGTGGATATTCGCAAAAAGGGAGGCAACCTGCTGCTAAATATTGGTCCCGATGGCGAAGGGAATATTCCTGCTCAATCGGTAGAAATTTTGCAGCAGGTGGGTACCTTGTTGCAAAAGCACCCTATCCATTAAACAAAGTGTAAATTTCTGTTTACGGATAGTTGCTTAGCTGCATATCCAGCCCACCTAATTCCCGGTAGTATTCCCAATCCTTTTCCGCCTTTTCATTTTGTCCCAGCTTATGGTAGCACAATCCACGCAGGTAATACGTGTTTTTTTCTTTGGGCAATAAGCGCACCACATAGTTAAATTTATGCAGGGCTCTTCGGGGGGCATTTTTATCAAAAAGCAATTCATTTCCGCGCTGAAATTTGTCCTTTCCGCGCGCGTCAAAATCCATTTTTTCAAGGGCTTTTTCCGATAGGCCTGTAACCACCTTCATGGTAATTTCCTGCTCCATAGCTACCGGTTTACCGTTGTTTGAACCGGGCAGCCACATGCCGCTCGTTTGCTTCAGGGCATATTGTAGGGCTTTATCCACCTCCCACGAAACACTGTTGGTGACCTGAAAATTTTCTACCTGCCCGTTTTCAGTAACCGTAAAGCGAATGACGGCGGTTCCGAAATTGATTAATTCGGGTGTGTTGTACGAAAAGTGATGACGTACAAAGGCGTAAAGTGCAGCGGTTGATGATGGTTGCGAAGCTTCGGGTACAAATTTAGGTGGGATCACTTTTACCTCCAATAACTCATTGTTTACTTCCTGTCCTGTAACTACATAGGAGGAAACGATGCAGAACAAGAAAAAGAAAATCTTTTTCATGATGCGTTATTTTAATGGTGACAACAACTAAAGTTACGGTTTTATTGCGGCTTAGGCCAAGTAACAGGCAAGGCAGTACCGGTAAAAAATAGGAGATGTATAGCCCGCAATTAAACTTTGCATGTTGGGTAGCATACAGCGGTTTTGTGTACAATAGTTAACATTTATTTAGGAAATCTCGCTATTTTTGAATCCATACAAATACCGAATAGTATTGGAAGCACTCAAACATAAAATGCCGGCCGTAACGTCAATGGCGGCTACCATAATTGTACTGGCCGGGGTGGTGTATGCCGAGCGGTTGGTTACACAAATTTTAATGGCCCTGTTTATTACCATCATTTGCCTGCAACCCATGCGCTGGCTCATTCGGCGAAAAGTGCCACAAGCCCTGGCTGTTATATTGGTATTGTTAGGGGCAATTGCCGTGTTTATTGGTTTGGGAGAATTAATTACCCAATCCCTTTCCTCCTTTACCGATAACATGGATACCTACGAGGAAAACCTGGATAGAATGTTACAATCTACCCGGGTGTTATTAAAAGATTTGGGCATATCCGTTTCCTCTCAAAAACTAAACGAATTGTATGATCCATCCCGACTGATGCGCCTCACCGGCGTGCTTTTAGGGCAATTGGGTGGATTTATGGGAAACTTTATGACCATCTTTTTTCTCACCTTGTTTTTGCTGCTGGAGGTTGATAGTGTGGAAGCAAAAGCCGAAGCCATATTAAAAGGCTCATCGCATACCCTCGGGTATTTTCATAAAATTGGTGACAGCATTCGGCATTACCTGACCATAAAAACCATTACCAGTTTGCTCACCGGGTTAAGCATTTGGATTGCTTTAGCCATTATTGGAATTGACTACGCTATTTTATGGGCACTTATTGCCTTTTTACTGAATTACATTCCGAATATCGGCTCGTTTATAGCGGCGGCACCTGCGGTACTTTTTGCCATTGTTCAAATGGGTTTTGGTGGATTAGCATGGACCGCACTGGTATTTTTGGTGGTAAACATTTTGGTAGGCAGCGTTATTGAACCCAAAATAATGGGGCAGGGGATGGGGCTCTCCACTTTTGTGGTGTTTTTATCCCTCATTTTCTTTGGCTTCTTTCTGGGTACGGTTGGTATGTTTTTATCCGTTCCGCTTACCATGACCATAAAAATAATGTTGGAGCAGAGCCCCGATACCCGATGGCTTGCCATTGTGCTGGGAACCAAAAAAGAGGCACAGGCAATTTTACAGGAAATTGACGATTGAAAGG
>JAUIMD010000026.1 GCA_030433225.1 Bacteroidia bacterium | reverse complement strand
AGGAGCCATTTCACTTTCTCCAACAACTTTGGGGAATACCCGCTACAATTACCTGGGCCGTTCGTGCTACCAGGGAGATGCCTACCTTAAAAATGCAAAATATGCCGAATTCAGGGTATACAATGGAGCCTTGGAAACCACGCAGGTGCGCAACCTGAGCAGCCAGTTGCTGGCGCTGAACGGACCACAAGACAGCATGGCGGTTACGGCGGCTCTGGCAGAAATTGCCATCCCCAATGCAGATGCTGTACGTTCTAAAATTCCGCTTCGCAATACCGCTGGAGAGCAAGTGAAGGTTCTTTGGAGCAGTTCCAACAGTAATGTAGTAGCTGCCGATGGTTCTGTGAACAGGCCAGCTTATGGCAGTTCAGCAGAGAAAGGTACACTCACTGCCACCTTGAGTTTAAACCATTACACCGCAACAAAAGAATTTGTAGTAACCGTGGTGCCTTCATACTCCGATAAAGAAAGTGTGGAACGCGACCTGGCGGGGCTTCAACTTGCAGGAAATGTATCAAACATCCGTTCTGCCATTCAATTGCCTTACCATACTCAGGAGGGGTCCAAAGTTCGCTGGAAATCGCAAGCCCCTGAATGGATGAATGCCTCGGGAAAAGTATTGCAGCTGGCGCCTGTGGGTGAAGGAGCGAAGGAGGTTACATTAACCGCAACGGTATCCAAAGGAAAAGAACAACAATCGCGTGATTTTACGGTGAATATTGCCGAAATGGAAGACCGTGCAGGTTACCTGTTTGCCTATTTCACCGGCAATGCCCCGCACGAGGAGCAAATTCACTTTGCACTCAGCAATGATGGATACAATTACATTCCGTTAAACAACGGCAACCCGGTCATCAACTCGGCCGACATTGCCCTGAAAAAATCGGTACGCGATCCGCATATTCTCAGGGGGGAAGACGGAAAAACGTTTTACATGGTAGTAACGGATATGCGATCAAACCAGGGGTGGAGCAGTAACCGCGGGATGGTGCTGTTAAAGTCTACCGACCTGGTAACCTGGACCAGTTCCACCGTACATTTTCCAACCAAATGGCCCGCCACTATGGCAAATGTAAAACGCGTATGGGCTCCGCAAACGGTTTATGATGCACAAGCCGGTAAATACATGGTGTACTTTTCGCTGCTTACCGACGATGGAAGCATCCCCTACGATAAAATTTTCTATTGCTATGCCAATGCCGATTTTACCGATTTGGAAGGAGAACCACAGTATTTATTTGATCGCGGATCGGCAACCATCGATGGAGATATTGTATTTAATGAGGTGGATCAGCAATACCACATGTTTTTTAAAAACGAGGGCATTGGTGGAATTAGTAAAGTAACTTCCGCCACGCTTACCCCGCAAAATGGGGCGGCTCCCGGATCGCAATGGGTGAACCTGTTGGATAACGTGGATCAAACAGACAAAGCAGTGGAAGGAGCCGGCGTTTTTCGTTTAATTGATACGGATAATTGGATTTTAATGTACGATTGCTACGGGGCAGGTCATTACCAGTTTTGTGCAACTCCCGATTTGGAGACCTTTTCCTACGTGAAGGATAACTATGGAATGGATGCCCGACATGGTACAACCATTTCTATAACCGAAGAAGAAATGCAGCGACTTTTGAACGCATTTCCATCCGCTGCATTAAATACACTGGAGGTTGGTGCCCGCAGCCCTCTGATACGTCCGAAAGGATACCGGGTAGACGCAGCAAAAAAAACGTTGGAAATACCAGTTTCCTATGGCGTTGATTTAACCGCATTTGATCCCCGGGTATTTGCCACACCCGGTACGAAAGTTTCACCCGAAGGACCGCAGGATTTTAGCAAAGGGGAGGTGCAATACGCCTTTACGTTAAACAATACCACTGTGCATTACACCGTGAGCGTACAGGTGGAAGCTAACCCGGTTTTACCCGATTTTCATGCCGACCCCGAAGTGCTGTACTCCGCGCAAACCGGGCGGTTTTATATTTACCCAACAACGGATGGATACCCGGGGTGGGGAGGATATTCCTTTGACGTTTTTTCATCGCCCGATTTGGTGAACTGGCAAAACGAAGGCACCTTTTTGGATTTGAGTACCCCACAGGCTGGGCCTCGGGCAATGCGTGGGCTCCCTGCATCGAAGAGAAACAATTGGAAAATGGACAGTACCGCTACTACTATTATTTTAGTGGAGAAAGTGGTGGAAAGAAAATCGGCGTGGCGGTCTCTGATCATCCAACCGGGCCTTTTACCGATTCCGGTGCCCCCATGGTGGCTGAGCTTCCTGATGGGATTAGAGGGCAAAACATTGATGGGGATGTTTTTACCGACCCTGTTTCCGGCAAAAGTTATTTTTACTGGGGAAATGGTTTTGCTGCGGTTGCAGAACTGAACGACGACATGATTTCCATAAAAAAAGAAACCACCAGGGTGATTACCCCCAAAGGTGGAAGCCTTGAAACCTATGCTTTTCGTGAAGGAGTGTATGTGTTTTACCGCAATGGTTTGTACTACTTTTTATGGTCGGTAGACGATACGGGTTCGCCCAATTACCATGTGGCTTATGGAACTTCCACCTCACCGATGGGGCCCATTACGGTGGCTGCCGAACCGATTGTTATTCAACAGGACGCTGGTAATGAAATATATGGTACGGCACACAACTCCGTTTTACAGATTCCGGGCCGCGACGAATGGTACATCGTTTACCATCGTATAAACAAAAACTATTTAAATAACGGACCCGGATTCCACCGTGAAGTGTGCATCGATCGCATGTACTTTAATACCGATGGAACCATTCAAAAAATAACACCCACCCACCAGGGCATTCAACCGGTTCAGCTCACACAAGGCAAAGAAACCGGGAATTCGGGCAGTTTTTTTTTGAAAAAGAAAAAGGGAAAATAGTTGCCGCATATTATTATACGCTTGGAGGTCGGCAGCTTTCTGAAGCGAGCATAAAAAAATACCGGGGATTTTACCTAAAAGTTACCCTGTACAGCAGTGGATATATAAGCACCGAAAAATGTTTCGGTGCTTAATTTTTTATGGGCTAAAAGCGGTACTGCACACTGGCTTTAATGTTGAACGGGGTTCCGGGGGTGAAGTGAATTTCTTCTACCGGTGCCGGTTCGTCCTTTAAGCGCGACTCGGTGGCAAATTGTGTTTCATTCCAGGCTGTGTTAAACAGGTTCTGTATGGATATCCCAAAATCAAAGTCTTTGTAGCGGTAGGTAACATTGGCATCCACAACGGTGTATCCATGGGCTACAATGCTGTTGTCTTCGTTGGCCGGACGGTCAGCAAGGTGCCGCAGGTTCAGCCCACCACTGATGCCACTCGGGTGAATGACGTGCGCTCCACCCGTAAGGGTAAATACCGGGGCAAGGGGAATAAAATTTTCACCGCTTGCTTCATCCAATGCCCGTGCGTTTGTGTATGTAGCATCGGCATTTAAAAACAGCCAGTTTAGCGGTTGGTAGCGCACACTAACATCCAGCCCCTGGCGTTGCGATCGGCCACTGGGCTCCACCACAGCTTCGTCCCCCACATACACAAACTCCTGTTGCATGTATAAATACCAATACGCCATATTTACCAGCCACTGGCCTGAAGGTTTCCAGATAAACCCCGCATCGGTGCCATAAGCCGCCGGCAGTATACGGTCGCCATTTTGTGCCACCACTACCCGGGTGTCGTTTGAGTGGAAACCCTTCCCGGTTTTTAAGTAGTACTGCATAATGGGGGAATAATGGTACAGCACATTTACCTTGGGGCTGATGATGGTTTGCCGAACGGCTTTGTTGGAATAATTTGGTTCCAGCTTATCGTAATACTGAAAATCAAAATGATCGAGGCGTATCCCCGGATTGATGGTCCATTTGCCGGAATGAATTTCGGCGGAAGCATAGCCCGCAAGGTTGGTTTCTGTTACATCGCCCAGTTTGTACACCACCAGGGTTTCGCGTCTATTTTTGGTGTGCGATAGTTCGTTGTTGTTGCTTTGGTCGTTGCGCATTTCCACCCCAATTTGAAAAATTCCATCCCACGTGCCCCATTCAAAATTCTGAAAATACGTGCTCTTTCCGCCAAAAATCATGCGGTCTTCTTTTTGGTGGATTTGATCCCCGTTGACAGAATCCTTTAAAAAGAAGGTAAAGTTGGAAAAAAGGTCGAAATCGTAGTGAATGAGGTAGATTTTGTTAGAAATCCATGCCTGGTTTCCCAGTGTTTTTTCGTAGTCAATCATCAGGTTTTGCCGGGTGGTTTGCCCTCCTTCGGTGCTGTCAATGGCCCCGAACCTTGAAATGAGTCCCTGATCTACCGCCCGTTGTGGAATTTGCCCGGAGGCATCCCACTTACTGGTGAAATGCGAAAGGGTGATGCCAATTCTGTCAGTTTCAGATACGGTTCCGGTGTATTTGCCAAACACATTAATGCGGCTAAAATTCTGCGGAGCGTCAAAAGGACCATCGGTGGCAATGTATTCGGTGGCAACATAGGCACTTTGGCCGTTTTTGTTCAACAGGTTAACCATGCCCAGGGTACGCATGGTGCTGAATTGCCCACCTTCTACTTTTAAAAGATTGTTTTGCAGGTTGCGCCTGGTTTTCAGGTTTACGTGGCCGGCAGTGGCAAAATTTCCTTTATCGGCGTTGTAGGGGCCTTTGCCAAAGTCAATTTCATCAATGGTTTCGGGTATTAAAAAATGTAAGTCGGCATAGCCTTGTCCGTGCGCATGCGACACCATATTAACCGGTAAACCATCGGCTGTTATCTGAATATCAGTGCCATGGTCTAAATCAAAACCTCTTAAAAAAAGTTGTTCCGCCTTTCCTCCGCCGGCATGTTGCCCCAATACTAAACCGGGCACCAGTCGTAAAATTTCCTGCGATGAGTTTACCGGGTTGGTTTGCAAATTGATGTCCGCAATTACCTCCAGAGCATTTACATCGGGCGTGATGGTAATATCTGCCAGCGAAATTACTTTTTCGTGCATGGTGATGCGTAGCGGGTAGGTTTCCTCCGAAATAATTACCCGAACCGGTTCGTACCCCATATGGATAACTTTCAGGGTGTCGGTAGGGTGAACGTGCTCAATTAAAAATACCCCTTTTTCATCGGTATGTGCATGGCTGTCGCCACTTATGTTCACAACATCGGCATAGGGAATGGGCTTGTTTTGGGTATTGTAAATGGTGCCCTGCAAACTTTGGGCATGTATTAGTACCGGAAACAGGAGCGTAAGTAATGGTAGCACGAATTTCATAAACGTAACATTTAGGTGCAAATGTAGTAAATTGCACAAGGGCTACGCTACGAAATGTGTTTTTTTTGAGGCAAGCCGGGGCAACGAGCAATTCTGGTTACCATGTATAAAAGGCCTGAAGAACGGTCCGGTATTTTCAATACCCAGTTGTTTAGGGAAGTGGAAATGTAAAAAAAAGTTGGCATGCTTGGGATAAGTGGCTACGACCTAAATAGGTGGATCCTGTTATTTTCAGCTTGTTTTCTGGGCGGGTTACTTCAGTAAAAATCTTACTTTAAATCTGAAAAAAGGCTTGTCCTTTTTTCAGATTTAAAAAAATAATGTAATTATCGGCTGGTTGTTTGAAGCTGTTTGGCCATGGCAGCACCAATCAGACTTTCAAGTGGTGTTCCACTTCCTTTTTCGCCTCCCATAATCATTGTTTCAGGAAACTTGATTTTTGCAATTTCGGCAGCAACGCGCACATCCCGATCTAGCTCCATTTGTAGTTTTACTTCTGGCGTAATACCGGCACTCACTTTCTTTGCTATTTCATAGGCTTCAGCATCCGCAGTTACCTTCTTTTTTTGTGCATTTAATCGTTCCGTTTCTAGCGCAATAGCTGCCAGTTTCTTATTGGTTTCTTCCTGTTTTAGTTTGGTTTCTATTGCAATCAAAGCTTTTACCTGCTCCTTTTCCTGTGCTACTCTTTCTGCGGCTTTATCACGTTCTCCTTCTGCAATAATTCTAAGTTGCGCATCTTTAGCAGTTTCAACCTTTTGTTGTTCCAACTGACGTTTTGCAGATTCATCTCTTTGTGCTTCAAGACGTTGTTTAAAAATCTTTTCCAATTCAATGTTATCCACAATCACCTGGGATACAATAATATTATTTTCACTAAGCTCATGCTTTATGCGTTTTGGGATTCCATTTTCATATATTTTATTGACTTCGTAAGACGTTTTAATCTCCTTAATAGCCCTTTCGTCAGATGATTGGATACTGGAATAAACGGTATCTCTAATTTCCCGTTTTTCTACCGCATATGCACCTCCTTTTAATTGCTCTTCGAAAACTTGTCTGAAATTCTGTGCTTCTCCTGAAATATAATCTTGTGCTGCAAACATATATGCCGTATTTACCAATTGTTCCTTTACAGTGGGTACAATAGTATTGTTTACCAAATTGCTCATGGTTCTGAATTTAACTGCCAGGCTAATAAAACTATCCTCATCACGAGGAAGCTCAAACCGTGTTGAAACAAACCCAGAGGCGGTTACCTGGTCAATAAAACGCAGAGGAATTGGTTTCATAATTCCTTCAACTTCGTCTTCATCCACTTCAATTCCTTCTCCTACCACCTTAACATCAATAAACTTTTGCCACTTATCAATTTTAGCAAGTCCACGCCATTTAATACCTTGTTCCATTACAGCGCTCATCTTACCGGTTGGCGAAACCAATAAATAGTTAAAACCTCGGTCGGCAAAAAAGAACATATATTTCATCATCATTAAAGTGACTCCCACAATAATTAAAGCATGCCCATGTGTTAAAGTAAGACCGGAGAAAATTTTCATTTTTTCACTTTTCTTGTGGAGTTTAACCATGAAATAAGTGGCTAATCCGGCAATTAAAAGTAAAAATCCAATAAAGGTTACCATAGTAAATTGATTTAAAGTATTTAGTAATTAGATTAATATGCATTTGCTTGTTTAAGCATTGCAAAACGGCTTGCCCTATTTGTTTCGGGCAATTAAAGTTAGAACAACACCAAAGATAATTTTTTCATCAAAATATAGGCATAGTCAATTCTTATAATTTGGGCATTTAAAAACAGTAAATTCAACAAATGGTTTACCAACAAAAAAAGCTGCCCGGTTTGGACAGCTTTTGCATTTCAATAAATCGGGTTTAGTTCCCGTTGCCATTTCCATTTGAGTTACCTGAAGCGGAATTGCCACCGGATTGTGTTTGTGAGGTGGAACCTGATTCGCTTCCATCCATTACCATGTCTCCATTTCCGTTGGATGATCCCTTTTTATTTCCGGATCCGTCTTCTGGAGTAGTTGCGGTATTAGATTCTGTTCCTGTTCCTGTTCCGTCCTGAATCATTTCGCCTTTTCCACCAGTTCCATTTTTACCTTCGGATTGATTTTGAGTAGCAGAACCTGATTCGCTTCCATCCATCACCATGTCTCCGTTTCCGTTAGATGATCCCTTTTTTTGTCCTGTTCCATCTTGTGGATTGGTACCTGTTTGGGTTCCATCCTGACTACCCGAGGTTTGGTTTACCTGGCCGTTATTTCCACTTTTCTTACCAGTATTCCCTGAGTTTCCACCTTGCTGTCCCTGACCATTAGTTCCAGTCCCTGTCAGGGTGCATTGGTCCTGACTTTGATCCTGATTCTTTTGTCCATTACCTTGCGAACCCTGGCCTTTTTGGGTATTTTCTCCATTTATCAGGCTCTCGTATGCTTCATCGGATAATAGTTGGGGAACATATTCCACACCTTGTACAACCAATGCTTTTACAAAGGCGCGTAGGTGATTTTCTGAGCCTTTTAAAAGGTTGGTGTAAACGCTCTCAATGTCACTGTTTTCTGTAGATTCTATCCATTCCTGCAAGTCAAGAATGTCCAGTTCTTCGATGTAGGCCCCGGTCTTCAAAGCTTCTACCAGGTCACTTCCCTGATCGGTTAACGTTTTAAACAAGGCCGTAAAATCGGGGTTATTGAAATTCCCAATTCCTTCCAATGCAGGATCATCGATTCCATAACCGGTAAGCAGGCTTAAAACCGCTTCGGTATGGGAGGCCTCGCTGCTGGCAATGTTTTGAAAAATGCTTTGTCCATACATCACAAAAAAGGTAAGATATACATCCTGTGCCAGTTTTTCTTCTTCCCGCATGGCAATTAATCCGGCCATGTCAACCTCGGTTATCTCATCCGAATACGTACAACTGTCACCTTTGGCAGCTTCCAGTTCAACCGCTTTATCGTCTGCATTAGCAACGTTTTCAACTAGTGAATCCTTAGTACATGCATTAAAAATAACGGCGAGGAGAGCTATTCCCAGAATTGTTACTTTCGTTTTCATATCATTATTTTTTGTGGGTTTATTCTGTTTTAAGTGGATTACGAATTAAATCTGCAGTTTTGGCTGTTGGCACCTTTTCCTGTGTGATTTCCATTCTGGTTACCATTGCCACCGCCATTACAGTTTCCTTTTTTCTGGCCTTTTCCATTTTTATTTTGAGACTGACCCTGGCCCTTACCTTGGCGTTGACCTTTTTGGTTATTGGCATGCAACTGGTTAAAATTTTGTTGTTGCTCTTGGTTCAGAAGTGAACGTACCGCATTGTGATGCGCCTCAACGGTTTTGAGCATTTCAGTGCGAATTTCGCTTTTTTGCACCGCGTTGGTGGTAGATCTCCGGTTTTGCCGCAGTTCATCCATAGAATTCTGATGAGCATTTCGCAGAGTTTGAATTTGCGCTTGTTGTTCCTGTGTCAGTTGTGGAATGCTAGCTTCAAAATTTTGATTCTGACCACGATTTCCTTGATTCCTTCCCTGGCCAAAAACGGTTCCAGAGGTTAGGATTAGGGCAATAAATAGCCCGGCAATGTTTTTTAACTTGCTTGTTTTCATTGTTTTTAATATTTAAAAGTTGATATTCTTTATCGGCTGCTTAACTGCAGTTTAAGAGCGAATTTAATTAAGGTGAATGACCTCCTTGGAATCTTTTCCCACCACGTTGTTGGGGGAGCGACAAATCCTCTTTGGATTGAGAGACAGATAAAAAGATTTCTTTAAGTCGTAATTGCTGAACGCTGTCGCACTCGTTTTTCATATTCAGGTAATAGCTACCGGTGAGTATTTTTAACTGGGTATGCAAGGTCCCGATTTCTTGCGCAATGCTATCCAGATTGGTTTGTGAAGGATTGCTGAGTGCCATTTCGTTCAACATTTCTAAACGCAAGGTTTCCAATTGTGTGGATATTTTTCGGGCACTTCTATTGTAGCTTCGGTTTAACGAGCGGAATTTATCCACCTGATCGGGGGTAAGGTTTAACTCTTCGCGAAAAAAACGGGTTCTTTGTTCGGAAGGCATTTCCACAGAATCTGGTTTTTCTACCACGGCTTTTTCCTGGTGTTTATGAAGCCAAAAGGAAACCCCCATGGAAATGTTGGTGGCCGCCAGTATGGCTATAATCCAGATATATGTATTTTTTGTTGCCATGTTTTATTGCATTAAAAAGTTCTCAATGGGTTCTCCATCCAAGGCGTTCCAATAGGGAATCATTTCCTGTTCAGTTACCATTGCAGTATTTTGCAAGGTGCTTGTATCTCCCAATTTAAAACCTGTATAAATTCCTGCCAATAATAGCAAACTGAAAGCCACGGGCTGCACCAAACGAATGAATATTGGTTTGGTAATAGGAATTTGTTGAGACTGCTCCAATCTGGCATTAACTCTGGTATAAAAAAACGGGTTTAGTTTGGGAGTCTTTTCCTGATTTAAAATTCCTAAGGTCCTATTCATGTCATCGGCAAAAGAAGCACAAGTTGGACATTCTACCAGATGAGCTTCGATGGCTTGCATTTCTTCTGTAGGCAATTCACCTTCGAGGAAGAAAATTAAGTTTTTATGGATTTTATTGCAGTTCATCTTTTCTGAATTTATAGGTTTGACACGTTTATGAATTGAAACTTGCGCTCACATGCAACTTTTTTTATAGCATGTATATAATTTTTTCTGCAAGTTCTTTTTAGCTCTGAAAATCAACGACTCAACGGAAGATACCGATGTTTGCATTACCTCGGAAATTTCCTGGTAACTTAATTCTTCATATTTACTCAGGGAGAAGGCAACTTTCTGCTGAGCCGGTAAACTGTTAATGGCCTCCCTTAAAATGATGGCTCGTTGTTCGTTTTCTAGGTTAAATCCGGGTTTGTCAGAAGCATCGCCGGCAAGCTGCATGAGTTGTCGGTTTTTTTCTTCCACTTCCGATTCAAACGAGCGGAACCATCGATGTTTTTTATTGTCCCGTAAATGATTGATAGAACGGTTAATTGCAATTCGATACAGCCAGGTGGATAATTTGGCATCGGCCCGAAAATTTTGCACCGATTTATAAACCTCTACAAACACGTCCTGCGCAATGTCCTCAGCATCTTCATGGTTTTGCACCACCCCATAACAGGTATTCAGTACCATTTTCTGATACTGATCAACCAACAAGCGAAAAGCTTGTTCGTTACCTGCCTGTAGCTGAGCGATTATTTCAAGGTCTGACATCAATATGGAAAATTACTAAATCCTTTTAAAAAATGATTCGGGTTTACTGATCCTGTTTTCCTTTTGTGAAGTTTGACACGAGTATTTTTTAAAACTTGCGCTGTGGTGATAAAAAATGTAATTAAGATCTATTAGATGGTTAGATCAATTGATAAAATATAAAAGGGGTTTAGCTATGTAAAAACTAAACCCTCTTTAGGTGTTTCTTAATTGAAAATTTCGTCGAAATTATATATAACTTATTGAATAATAATATCCTTTACTTTTGTAGGTATAGGTGAATAGTTCTCAAAATATTCAATTTTCACGGTATCGCTGGTAGCCTTATTTCGGTTTCCATTTTCATCATAAGGAGGGATGGTAAATTGAATAGGTAAGTCACATTCCGTATTGTCTTCAATTAACTCAAATACTTGTTTTTCATCTTCATAAGTAGAGATGCTAAAGTTTTTAGGCCCATTTGGAGAAAGTCTATAATACCATAATCCACCAGAAATGATAATTTTTAAGTGCATACCTTTAGATAAGGTTGCTCCCATGCTGTAAAACTTATCCTTTTTTACGCTTGTGATAGAATCGGATAAAATATTTGCGCCATAAGAAGTAAATTGCGGATATTCTAAAAATTTTGTAATCGCAAATGTGGTGCTATCAAGAAAAGTTTGAATATTTTTTTCAAAATCTGAAATTGTCACCTCAAGACCTAAGTCGCTATAGCGACTTTTAAGGTTTTCCCT
>JAUIMD010000585.1 GCA_030433225.1 Bacteroidia bacterium | reverse complement strand
CTGGAAGTTTTTCAATATTGAGACAAGATGGTTCTGTAATGTTGCAAATTGATAAACTAGAAAATACTAAATGGCAGGTTTCTAAATATTCAGAGGAAGGAGTAAAACTTAAAATACAACTTGGCACTCTTGAAGATATTAAAACACTTTATTAAAAAAAGCTAATGCCTACCACTTGACAAATGCCATAGTGAGTATTGTGCAGTTTTGTTCGGATTCGCTCCCACATTGCGTGTACTTGTCGGCCAACATTAATGCGCGCCAAAGACTACTACGGTACATCCAATTTATCGTTAAGCCTGCTGCTTTTTACCAAAATCAGGATCAATGTTGAGGAAAGGAATGAGCGCCAGCCCCGGGATGGAACAAATGGCCACCCACATAAAAAACGGAATGTACCCGACCTGTTCCTGAATCCATCCACTCACCATTCCGGGAAACATCATTCCCATGGCCATAAATCCCGTAGCCAATGCGTAATGCGTTGTTTGGTGTTTGCCTTGCGCAAACTGCAAAATGTACAGGGTAAAGGCAGTAAACCCGAAACCGTACCCCAGCTGTTCTATCGAAACGTACAAACCAATGGTCACCATGCTTTCGGGCTGGGTGAGTGCCATTAAAACGTACAGCAGGTTCGGCAGATTCATGGCAAACGCCATGTACCAGATCATTTTCTTTAGTCCGTAACGAGCGGCCAATACTCCACCTGACACTCCGCCAATAATAAGAAACAGCGTACCAATGGTTCCATACAATAACCCTTGTTCAGTGGTGCTAAGTCCCAGTCCGCCTACCTCGCGAGCATCCAGCATAAAGGGGGCGATCATTTTTACCAATTGCGCTTCACCCAAACGGTAAATCAGAATAAAAAGCAGTGCAATTCCCAAACCTTTTTTTTCCATGAATGAGCGCACATTTTCGGTCAAATCCGTCTTAATTTCTTCTAATGAAAAACGTGGATGCGGCTTCTCCGGTTTGGGCAATATGCGATGATGATAAATTGAAATGATGAGAAAAACTACCGCCACCAGGTAAAAGGTATGTTGCCAGGCCAGGGCATTGTTGTCGCCATAACGTGTTTCAAGATAACCGGCCAGTACTACGATGCCACCTTGACCGGTAAGGTAGGCAACGCGCCAAAAAGTATTGCGTATGCCCACAAAAAAGGATTGTTGGTGGGTATTTAAACCATGCATGTAAAATCCGTCTGCAGCAATATCGTGGGTGGCGGAACCAAAGGCCAGCAACCACATAAAAAAGATGGAGGTGGCAAAAAAGGAGGAGGTTCCCAGGGCAAGTGCAATGGCTGCCATAAAACCGGACATCATAAATTGAGTAAATACCACCCACCAGCGATTGGTGTACAGGGCATCAATAAAAGGGCTCCATAAGGGTTTTATTACCCACGGCAGGTACAGTAAACTGGTGTAAAAGGTAATGTCGGCATTGCTGATGCCCAGACGTTTATAAAGTGTGGTGGATACCACAATTACCAGCATGTAGGGCACGCCCTGTGCAAAATACAACGAGGGTACCCAGGTCCATGGGTTTTTAGTGTGTGTTGTTGCCATAGAGTTGGGTGGTTTTTGCGCCTTTAAAATAGTGGGCCAGAATGTCTTTGTACGAATACCCGTGGTAACTCATTACGGCGGCTCCAATCTGGCATAAGCCTACTCCATGTCCCCAACCGGCACCGGTAAGGGTAAAAACGGGTTTTTGCTTGTGGATGGTCTTTTTGCACGTAAACGCTGAACTCAATAAATGGCTTTTGGATAGAAAACGTCGTATTTCCAGTTCTTTTCCAATGACCATAGTACGTTGTGTACCTACAATTTTAAGGCGGATAATACGTCCGGACCGGCCACGTTCTAGGGGAACAAGGTCCAGCACTTCGCCAAAATCAATGCCCGACTTTTCTTTAATCAGCCTACTGATCTCCTGCGGGGTATAGCGCACCTCCCACCGAAAAAACTGGCTGGTGGTTTGGTCGTAATCATTTAAAACAGAGGCTAAAATTTCGGAATCGTGGGTGTTGCAAAATGCCGGATTAGGGCTGCGCAGCCAGGTCTCAAATTTTTCTTCGTTCCCTACATCCGGCTGGGTTGACGTATGCGGATCGT
>JAUIMD010000584.1 GCA_030433225.1 Bacteroidia bacterium | reverse complement strand
GCCCGAGCATTGCTGTATCTTTTTGTGGAGGAGCGGCCTTATCTGCAACGCATCCACCACCTCGTCAAATTCAGGCGGAAGCTGTTGATCGGAAGCTACCCCAAACAACAGGTTTCGTTGTACATTCAGGTGTGGAAACAAACGTCCGGATTGAAATACATAGCCTACCTTGCGCTGTTCGGGAGGCAGAGAGCACTTGTTGCTGTCCGAAAACCACGTGATTCCCCGGTGGCGAATGGTGCCGTAATCGGGCTTTTGAAAACCGGCCACTAAATGCAATAACGTGGATTTACCATGCCCCGAAGGGCCAATAAGTCCGGTAATGCCCGGGGGTAATTCCAGTGAATAATGTCCCTGAAACCCATGATACGTTATGCCGGCTGATATTTCTAAAAAGGGGTGTTGCATGCGCCAATAAAAATAGTAAGTCTTTTAAAAAGCCGGTATCCAAATGGTGTGCATTTATTTGGATACCGGCAAAAAAAACAAAAAGTGTGCGCATTACGCACAATGCCTTACGCTAAAAAGTACCTTTCCAAGGCACTTGCGTTATCTTTTTTCCACTTTGCGGTTCAATAGTTCGGCGGATGCCATGGCCGTAAAAGCAATAAGAATGGACACCACGGCCAGGCGAATCATTTCCATTTCCTTGCCGGGTATTTGCAGGTTTACATACATGGCCAGTGGGATGGTTTGCGTGATTCCGGCAATATTTCCGGCAAAGGTTATGGTAGCTCCAAATTCGCCCAAACAGCGCGCAAATCCTAGTATTACCCCACGTATGATGCCCGGAGATGCCATGGGAAGTGTCACATGAAAAAAGGTTCCCCACGCATCTTTTCCTAACGATCGGGCGGCCAGGTCGAAGCTGGGATCTACCATTTCAATGGCAGCCCTGATGCTACGAATGACTAACGGAAAGGAGACCACGATGGCTGCCAAAACAACGGCAGTTTGCGAAAAGGCCAATTGAATGCCCAAATGCCTGAAAAGGTAGGTGCCGATGAGGCCGTTTTTACCAAACAAAAGCAACAGCACAATACCCGTAGTTACAGGCGGCATTACCAGCGGAATTTGCAAAATTCCTTCCAGCAGGTTTTTGCCCCAAAAAGTTTTGCGCGCAAACACCCATCCACCATACAACGCCAGCGGTACCGAAATTATGGTGGCTATCAGCGATGTTTTTACCGACAACAAAATGGCCGTAATTTCAGCCGGGGTAAAATGCCATATTTCAGCTGACCAGTTCATTTAGCTATGGGGGTAAACCCGTATTTTTTATAGTGGATTTGATTGGAATCGTTTGTCAAAAATGCAAAAAAATCGGCAGCTACCGCAGAAGTTTTTACCATAGCCATGCTGAGTTGTATAGGGATGTGGGTGGAATCGGGGATTACCTCCAGCAACGTCACTTTGGATGACCTAACGGCATCCGAGAGGTAAACAATGCCCAGATCCACTTCCCCATGTTCCACCATAAACAGCGTGTTTTTTACATCCCTACAGGGAATGAGTTGCGGCTCCAACTGTTTCCATAACCCTGCGGTTTGCAGGTAGTTTTTAGCATAATTTCCAGCGGGCACATGGCTGGGGTCACCGATAGCAATTTTCTTATTGGCTTCAATTTTTCCGGGGACAAATTCTTCCTTTTTCTGTGTGTTGGATGGGCAAATCCATACCAAACGGTTGGTAAGAAAAGGAGCAACAGAAGCCGTGTCAATCAGCATGTTTTCTCTGCAGTAGGTCATCCATTCGTTGGACGCAGACAGATACACATCGGCCGGGGCACCATTTTTTAATTGCCGGGCCAGGGTGCCGGAGGAGGCAAAATTTAAGCGGATGGAAACCGGGTGTTTTTGCATGAACGAATTACTCATGTCTGTGAGTACCTCTGTTAGTCCGGCACAGCAAAAAACGGTAAGCTCCTGCGTATTTTTTGTGCTGCTTTTGCAAGCAACGGCCATACCCAGCCAAACTATGGCTACCATTGTACTTACTATGTGTGCTGTTTTTTGCATGCCTGATTTTTAGCGCTAAACTACAGGTTTTGAGCTGTACTTGCCCGATTTGTCGATTTGTACATCCACCAAAAACGGACCAATAGTAAGCATAAAATCCTTCATCTTCTTTATAT
>JAUIMD010000583.1 GCA_030433225.1 Bacteroidia bacterium | reverse complement strand
TGATTAAAATTAGAATTGTATTTTTTAGCTTCATGGTCATTCGTTTTTGTCAGCAAACTGAAAGAAATTGTTGGGCATGGAAGTTCCTTTTAATTTCAGAACCACAATTCCGTGTGGGGCAATTTCGCGGGTTAACTCAGGTGCATTTGAAGTTGGGAATTCCTCCTTGCTCCATACGTCTTTTACCGTATATCCTTTTTCTGTTGCTACGCCAATGGTATCAATTGGGAAAGTAAAGGTTTGCGCTTTGTTCGTCCGATTTAAAAGGGCTACCGCATATTCGCCGCTCATGGTCGAAATTAACGGCCTTCCCCAAAGTTGTAAGCTGTCGTTATCTATCACTAAACGTGCCTGGTACACATACGGACTTTGATTGATTTGAATCAGTTCTTGGTTGGTTATGATGGATAAAGTTTCTTCCGTTATTTGCGTCAGGTCGCTTCCAAGCAGCAGTGGAGAATGCATGAGGCACCACATACTGAATTGGGTTTTATCCTCTTCATAGGTCATTCCACGGCCAACCTGAAGCATGTCCATATCGTTGTAATGGCCTCGCGAACTGTATTTCCATAAATCTTTGTTCGCGTCAATGGTTTTAAGAACCGATTTAAAATTGGCACGTAAATCACCGGAAATACGCCACGAATGTGCCAGGTTGGTGACCCATTCGCCCGGAAACTCCCATCGGCAGACATTGTAAACCACGGCGGGTTTCATGGTTCGGGCTAACTTCCCTATTTTGGTATAGCGACCTTCTTCATCCAGATTAAGCCATTTTCCACCGCACCAGTCTACTTTTATAAAATCGTAATTCCATGCTTGCAAAAAAGTTCGCAAGTCCTGTTCTTCATGTCCATAAAGTCCCATACCCACGCCAATGGTATCCTGGTCGTAATGCGATGCACAGGTATTAATTCCGGCATCCGAATAAATGCCTGCTTTTAATCCTTTGGCATGGATATAAGTTGCCAGACTTTTCATCCCTGAAGGAAATCGGGTAGGGTGGCTAAGCATGTTTCCCAAACTGTCTCTTCCTCCAAAAAATCCATCATCAATATTAATGTACTGGTAGCCATAATTGTCTAGTCCAAGATTCTTCATCGCATCCGCCTGCGATTGAATGATCTCCTCACTGATATTTACATGGTAATTGTTCCAACTGGCCCATCCCATAATCGGTGGGCGCAGGTCAGGAGTATGCTCTGGAGTGGATTGGTGCGATGAATTGCACGAAAGTGAGAGGCTTGCAATGAGTGCAGCAACCAGAAAGAGGTGTTTCATTTTATCTTCTTTTTGGAACCAATTAAGTCGGTGAATAAATAGATTCACTAAAGTAAGGATATTGATTTCTATGGTACTATCCTGTTTGGACTGAATCCTATCAAATTTCGCCAAACGCATAGATTAATAGAACATTTGTCCGTTTCTGACAGGATTTTCTACCTGAAAATTAACAAACCATGGCTTCGGGTTTTCACTTTAATACGAATTTTCCCCAGTTGGGTATATATGGATGGGGATAGGGGGTGGGCAGTTCAATACGGTTTTAGGAAAACAACGGATTCAAACATAACTGGCGCATTTAGCTCCAGAAAAATTGATCAAAGTGATTCGCGCATTCCCTCATTGTTTTTTACCTGGTGGATTTTAGTCCAAACAAAGGCCGTAAGATTTTTACTCTTCTAATCAGCTCATAACCGGCAAGGGATCCTGCAAAACTAAACAGCAAAATGCCGATAAATTTTACCGCTACATGTAAAGAAAGGGGAAGCATAAATTGTGCTCCCAGGTACAAAAATACCATGTGTAAAATGTAAACCGGGTAAGCGCCAGAACTTAAATAAGCTAACGTTTTACCGGGTTTATTCAGGTATTTAAATGCAAATGCAAAAATGGTATACATCCAGGTCATCGACTCCAATGCCATTAGATATCCGGGTGCCTTTAATTCATATACGAACAGGCGCACCAAATACAGGGTGATGGAAACGGACAGGCTCACAAAACGATACCTGAATAAGGTTTTCCAGAAACCATCGCCTGCCAAAACAAAACAATACCCTAAAAAGAAGGCGAGCATCCCCAGTATAAAACCGTGCCACGTCATGGCATATAGTTCATAGGGATTGGGTTTCA
>JAUIMD010000582.1 GCA_030433225.1 Bacteroidia bacterium | reverse complement strand
GTGCCCAGGTCTAATCCTAAAATACGCTTTGCCATGTTTAAAATAATTTGTTCGTGGACTCTTTGGGAATGAAGAAATGCTTGCAAAAGAGGCCCTGTGTTTAGTTTACAGCCTCTAAAGTAAAAAAAATACATGCTTGTACCACTTATTTAGAATGGAATTTCTATTTTAGTGGCAGAATCAAAAAATTCTTAATTGAATCTTATCACAATAAGGCCCCTAGGTAATACCGGGGTGCCGAAGGTTCAAAAACCTATACCCCTGCTTCGGTAGGGGTTATTTTTTTCCCTAAAAAAGCCGGGTTTCCCCGGCTTTTATGTTTTGTTACCGGGCCGCGGTTATTACCCGGGCACAGCAACTCCTTTGTCAAAATGCACATCCACCTGAGGAAACGGAATGGTAATTCCACCCTGTTCGAGGGCTATTTTTCCGCTTTCGTACACGTCAAAATACACGGTCCAATAATCCTGTGGTTTGGTATATGGCCGTACGGCCAGGTTCACCGAACTATCGCCTAACTCGCTTACCCCAACAAACGGTGCCGGATCTTTTAACACCAATGGATGACTGGTCAGCTCTTTCAACAGTATATCTTTCGCTGTTTTAATGTTGGATGCATAGGAAATACCAAAAGTCATATCCACCCGAATTTTACCTTCGGTGGTATAATTAGTAATGTCGCCATTAGAAATAGCCCCATTAGGAATAATGATGGTTTTGCTTTCGGGCGACAGCAAAATGGTTACAAAAATGTGAATCTCTTTCACTACCCCCAGGTGTCCCTGTGCTTTAATCAGGTCGCCTACCTTGTACGGTTTAAAAATTAAAATCATTACCCCGCCGGCAAAGTTGGCCAGGGTACCTTGTAACGCCAGGCCAATGGCTAAACCAGCCGCACCTAACACCGCAATAAACGAGGTAGTTTGTATGCCAATCATTCCGGCCACACTAACCAGCAACAAGGCTTTTAGCCCAATATTCACCAGGCTGGATACAAAACTAATAAGCGAAATGTTTACATTACGGCCGGTCATTACCTTACGGGTAATTTTGGTGAGTCGGTTAATCACCCAAAGGCCAATAATTAAAACCAGCAGAGCCAACACTACTTTTGGCCCGTACACCAGGATAAGCTCCAGGGCTTTATCCACAAGATCTTGATACTTTTCCATATACGATGTGATTTAAAATTAGAAACACTCAAGTTAAGCTAAACCCTCAAAAGGGGCAATACACAGGGCAAAAGAATCCGTCCCAAAGCATGAAAACACCCAATGAGAGGTACAATCTTGTTACTTTTATTACTTTCGTATTTCATTTTTGAGAGAAAAGTCCATTTTTGCAAAAGCAGTGTCCTGTCTTTGGCCAAACCTGCTGCAATGCAATGCTTAACTACTGACGCTTAATACAATCGAATGCTACGATTTCCCCTACTTTCTGTAACGCTTCTGCTGCTTTCGTTTTTTACCCCGGGCAGGAGTCAATCAATCGATCACTACGAGTCTGTTTTTTACTCCGATGCTTCGTTTGCCTACTGGAGCAGTAACCAGGGAGAACCCGACGCCGGGTGGAGAGCCAATGGCTTTGATGATTCGGGCTGGACAATGGGTAATGGCGGAATAGGTTACGGCGATAACGATGACGGCACCGTTATTGACGTATGCAATGCGCTTATGTTGCGCAAAACTTTTCATGTAACCAACCTTACTGCCGTAGAGCAGCTACTGTTATTTATGGATTATGACGATGCCTTTGTGGCCTACCTTAACGGGATAGAAATTGCCCGGTCGGCTGGCCTGAACGGTGCGTACCCGGCCTATAACCAACTTTCTACAGCACAACACGAAGCAGGGGCACGGGAAAAATTTGCGGTGGATGCCGCCCTCCTGAAAAGCCACCTGAAAAGCGGACAAAATACCCTGGCCATTCAGGTGCACAATGCCAGCGCCACGTCCAGCGATTTATCCTCCAATACCGACCTTATTATTGGGTTAAACCATGCCACCGTTGAATACCTGCCAACCCCGGCGTGGTTCACGCACTCCGTGTTTACCTCGTCGAACCTGCCTATTTTGGTGATGGATACACACAACCAGAACATTCCCGACGATCCCAAAATTACGGCATCCCTTGGCATTATTTACAAC
>JAUIMD010000581.1 GCA_030433225.1 Bacteroidia bacterium | reverse complement strand
GCATTGGCCGGCTATTCACAAAAAGGCTTGCCTACTTTTGGCATTTACGGCCGCGATGTACAGGATTCAGGAGACACAACCATACCTGCTGATGTTCAGGAAAAATTACTGCGTTTTACGAAAGCGGCGTTGGCCGTGGCCCAAATGAACGGCAAATCGTACCTGTCACTGGGCTACAGTTCCATGGGCATAGCAGGTTCTATGGTAGATAGCAACTTTTTGCAGGATTACCTGGGGATAAGAACTGAATTTGTAGAATCGGTGGAGCTTTTA
Source organism: Bacteroidia bacterium (assembly GCA_030433225.1). GTDB lineage: Bacteria > Bacteroidota > Bacteroidia > Bacteroidales > UBA5342 > JAUIMD01. The sequence continues at coordinate 1,875 of JAUIMD010000581.1, read as the reverse complement.
CGCCGCATAGACCAGGAAATTTACGATAAGGAAGAATACGAAAAAGCCCTGGCCTGGACCAAGGCCAACTGCAAGGAAGGAGAAGATCTTAACACTCCGCCATCCAGCGCTGAGCGAAAAGAAAAAGAATGGGAAACCGTGGTTAAAATGACCCTCATCTGTCGCGACATGATGGTAGGAAACCCAAAGTTGATTGAAAAAGGATACCGGGAAGAAGGACTCGGGAGAAATGCCATTATGGGTGGCTTCCAGGGGCAACGTCAGTGGACGGACTACCAGCCTAATGCTGATTTTACCGAAGCGATTTTAAACTCATCCTTCGATTGGAACGGCATTCGCCAAGCCTACGTATTTGCCACCGAAAACGACTGCCTGAACGGGGTATCCATGCTTTTTGGTCATTTATTGTCCAACACTGCACAGATTTTCTCCGACGTTCGCACCTACTGGAGTCCGGATGCCGTAGAAAGAGTAACCGGGAAAAAGCTTAGCGGACTAGCCGAAAACGGCATAATCCACCTGATTAATTCCGGCTCAACAACGTTGGATGCTACGGCTCAACAACGGGACAAGGACGGCAACCCGGCCATGAAACCGTATTGGGAAATCACCAGCGAGGAAGCCCAAAAGTGCCTGGACAACACCGTATGGCCACAGGCCGACCGGGGATACTTCAGAAGCGGCGGCTACTCTTCCTTATTTAAAACGGAAGGAGAAATGCCGGTGACCATGTGCCGCCTAAACCTGGTGAAAGGCATTGGCCCTGTGTTGCAAATTGCCGAAGGATGGACGGTTGAGCTGCCCGACGAAATTCATACCATTCTGGACAAAAGAACCAACCCAACCTGGCCTACCACCTGGTTTGTTCCGCGCACCACCGGAAAAGGAGCTTTTGAAGATGTATATACCGTAATGGCCAACTGGGGAGCCAACCATGGCGCCATTTCCTATGGGCACATTGGGGCTGACCTCATTACCCTGGCTTCTATGTTGCGCATACCGGTGAACATGCACAACGTTGCGGCAGGTAAGGTATTTCGACCCAGTGCCTGGACTGCTTTTGGTGAAGAAAAAGAAGGGGCAGATTACCGGGCTTGTGCCACCTATGGCCCCCTTTACGGAATAAAATAAACACCCAAAAAAGGACGCTTATTAACAACCTTTGTCATTTTCGAAACACGGCAATGTGAGCGCATTTCAAAAATGACAAAAGGCAGAGCGTCCTTTTTTATCAACCCCACCACCATGCACAAAAAAAACATTGCCATTGTTTTTGACTGCGGCGCCACCAATGTGCGCGTTATTGCGATAAACACGCACGGAAAAATACTTGCGTCGCACAGCATGCCAAACGAAACCGACGAAGATCCTTTTCTCAAAGGAGGCCGCATATGGGACCTGGACAAATTGTGGAACAAACTGTGTACTGCGGCAACCGCGGTGAGTGCACAAATTGACACATCACGCATTGCAGGCGCCACTGTAACCACATTTGGGGTGGATGGCACTTTCGTAGATAAAAACGGTAAATCGTTGTACCCGGTAATCTCCTGGCAATGCGATCGAACCGCCCCCCTGATGGTACGCATTGACAAATACATTCCTACCCATGAGTTGTATGGCATTAGTGGTGTTTACCCCTATGCCTTTAATACCATCAATAAATTCATTTGGTTTAAAGAAAACAGGCCCGATGTTATACAGCAGGCGCACCGTTTTTTATTCATCCCTTCACTGCTTATTCAGCGGCTTACCGGAGCTCAGGTAAACGACAGCACCATGCTGGGCACATCCATGATGTCCGACATTCAATCCCGCAAGCTTTCCCCTAAAATTTTAAATGCGCTGGACATTCCGTCTTCCATATTTGGAGAA
>JAUIMD010000580.1 GCA_030433225.1 Bacteroidia bacterium | reverse complement strand
ACCATGTTATCGTCTTCGCCAAAATACAATTTGTTTCCAATACGTATTTTTCTGGCCGGATCAACCAATACATCCCACAGGCGTTGCTCCTTATTTAATTCGCGCAACAAAAACACCTCAATTTTAGCCCCGGTTTTTTCTTTATTTCCGTACAAACGGGCCGGAAAAACTTTGGTGTCGTTCATCACAAAAACATCTTTATCGTCGAAATACTCAACAATATCTTTAAAGATTTTATGCTCTATTTTACCGGTATCTTTGTGCACCACCATTAAACGCGATTCATCCCTGTTTTTGGCCGGATGCAAAGCAATACGCTCATTGGGCAGCGTGAATTTAAATTTCGATAATTTCATGGATCTATTTTTTATTTTATTTCTATTCTTCTGTTTGGATCAACCTGTTCCTCAACCCCTTTTATTCCTACGAAACTCTTTGTTCTCAACGGTTTTAGTTGCGGGTTTAACTACAACAGGTGCGGTTATACGTTGGTTTCGGGATTTTGTTTCAAATTTTCCAATATTTTTTCAAACTCCTCCAACGTTTTTGCCTCCTCCAGGGTAACATCGCCAATTTTGGTACGTTGCAACTGCACTAAATGTCCACCTGATTGCAATGCCTCTCCGATATCGCGCGCTAGCGCCCTGATGTATGTCCCTTTGCTGCATACAATGCGCAGTTGAAGGATACAATTCTCGAAATCAAGCAATTCAATCTCATCTATAACAAGTAGTTTTGGTTTTAGTTCTACATCTTTCCCTTTTCGGGCCAGTTCGTAAGCTCTTTTACCATCTACCTTAAGGGCGGAGTATTGCGGGGGAACCTGTTCAATTCGTCCTACAAACTGCAGCAGGGCTACTTCTATTTTTTCACGGGTTATGTGATTGGTTGGGTAGGTTTTGTCAACGGCCGTTTCCAAATCGAATGACGGGGTGGTTGCTCCCAGCTTTACATGTGCAATGTATTCTTTCACTCCGGCCTGCAGGCTTTCAATTTTTTTGGTTGCCTTTCCGGTACACACAATCATTAAGCCGGTTGCCAGGGGATCCAGTGTGCCAGCATGTCCGACCTTTATTTTTTTAATGCCCAGTTCGTATTTGAGCTTTATCCGTATTTTATTCACCAGGTCGAATGATGTCCATCCCAACGGTTTATCAAAATACAGAATTTCCCCTTCCAAAAAATGCATACGAATTATTTCAACCGGTTTTTTCTCCCTAAAAACCTAACTACTAATTTAAAACTACAACACCTGCGATAAAATGGCAACGGTTCCTACAATGGCGCAATACACCGAAAACCAAATAAGTTTTCCTTTATTTACAATGCGAATCATAAGTTTACAGGCCAACAACCCGGTCACAAATGCTGCCACAAATCCAGCCAATAATACCCCCGCACTTACTGATTCTGCGGTGCTGAAATCGGCATCCTTCAGCGAAAGAATGTTGGCTCCAATTATGGGTGCCAGTACCATTAAAAATGAAAATTTAGAAACTTCATGACGCATATTGCCCAGCAGCAACCCGGTGGCAATAGTAGACCCGGACCGGCTAATGCCCGGCAACACCGCAACAGCCTGCGCCATACCCATTATAAAGGCATCGGTATACGAAACGTGACGCGTCCCTGATTTTGCATAAAAGGTAAACCCCAGCAGCAAGGCAGTAAACAGCAGCATGGCGCCTACCAACACTAAATTCCCCGTAAACAAACTGTTGACCTGTTCCTCAAAAAACAGCCCCACCACCGTTACCGGAATCATCGAAATCAGTATTTTAACTACGTATTGTGTTTCAAAATTCCACTGAAAGGCAAACAGGCCTTTCAAGATTTGCAGAATCTCTTTCCAAAAAATCAGGATGGTACTTAACACTGTAGCGCCGTGCACAACCACGGTAAACAATAAGCTTTGTTCGGTATCTACCCCCAACAACACTTTGCCAATTTCCAAATGCCCACTACTACTTACAGGTAGAAATTCCGACAGTCCCTGCAGAATTCCCAGAATGATCGATTCAATCCAATCCATTCAGGTTATTTTTGTTTTTTAGGTTTTTTCATGATGGCGTAGCCCTCTAATATAAAGCCCAGCATAATAACAATGGGAGCCAGCGTTACCCGCCTGAAGCTATACAACTCCTCCTTATTAAAC
>JAUIMD010000579.1 GCA_030433225.1 Bacteroidia bacterium | reverse complement strand
CTTCGGGCTTTAGTTCCACCGACACCGGGAAATGACGTTTTAAGCCGGCAAAAAAATGCACTTTTATCATGTTTCTTTTCGTTTCTTAAACCTGTATTAATAAACTGCTGTACGTGTAAAGTGTTCGACAAAAAGGCAGCATTTATCCCCCCAAATACTGCATACTAAGTTCGCTTCCCACAAATTTCACGTTTTGTTTTTGCTGCATGGCCTTTACCAAACTCTCCTGTACCTGTTGCTTGTTGCCAAGTGTAGCGTTTTTTAATGATACCCCGTTTGCAGAACTAATACAGCCGTAAATGTTCCCATAACTATCCAACCGTAAGCGGTTACAATCGGCACAAAAAGGGGTGGATTCGTTGGCAATAATCCCAAAGCGGTAATGGGTGCCTTCCAGTTTCCAGTAATTGGCTGTGGAAGAGGCGACACGGGCTTCGGGGTGTATCGTGAACGTGCGTTCAATTAGCTGCAGCATCTCCTTTTCCGGGTAAAAATACTGCGCGTATTTATGATGCAGGTAGCCCATGCGCATCAGTTCCAAAAAGCGAACGGGAATACCGGTTTCACGACCAAAATTCAGCAATGGCAGCACCTGGTTGTCGTTCATTCCTTTCAGTATAACTGCATTAATTTTCATGGGTATTCCCAGGCGGTTGGCCGTATGTATTCCCTCCAGCGTTTTTTCCAGCAAGGGTTTCCGGGTCATGGTTTTAAAAACTGCGGCATCCAGCGCATCCAACGAAACATTTATGGACGATACCCCGGCCCGCTTAAGCTTTGCTGCCAGCGATTTTAAATAATACGCGTTGGTGGTAAGCCCAATGTTGGAAATTCCCATGGCTTTAATGGCAGCTACCAATGGAACGATATTGCGGTATAGCAAGGGTTCGCCCCCGGTTAGTCGAACAGATTCCAATTGCAATGCGGTGTGTAAGGTTTCAATGGTTGCGACAAATTCGTTCAGCGTCAGTGGTTTTGCACCGTTTTCAGGCGGCATTTGATGCCCTTTTTCGTCCTCCACACAATAGGTGCAGGCCAAATTACATGTATCCGTTAAACTAATTCTGAGTTTTTTAAACTGTCTTTTTTCCTCCACGCCTTACCTCACTTTTACTCGGCTTTGCCGTGCAAATATGCATAAAATTATCCATTACGGGGGTGCGCAAACCACTATCAACAGTAATTTATACACGTATACAACTAATTGACTATTTCTGACTCAATCCTGCATTTCTATTGTATATTTGAGGCTGATTGGCTTGAAATGTACCTTTCAAAAAACTCAATTCCCTTATATCTGTTTTATTCGCATGGATACCTACGCTAACGCTTTACAAAAAATATTGAGCACCGTTCAATTGCCGGGTACGGAGCTTGTGCCACTACAAGTAGCCTACCAAAGAGGCCTGGCTGCTCCCGCTGTTTCTGATATTCCAATGCCGCCTTTCCATAAATCGGCCATGGATGGCTTTGCTTGCGCCCGTGAAGATTTAGATAAAACACTGCATATTATAGATACCGTTTATGCCGGGAAAACGCCACCGGAGCAAATAAAATCCGGAGAGTGCGTTAAAATAATGACCGGTGCAGCAGTGCCCCGCGGTGCGGATACGGTGTTTATGGTGGAACATTCGGAAATGGTGGATGAAAGTTTCGTAAAATGTACCAATCCCTACACCAAAGCCAACATTTGCTACCGGGGCGAAGACCTGCAAATTGGTGATTGTGTTGTGCCACAACATACCTTTTTAGACGAGCGGCACATTCCCTTGCTTGCCGGTGCCGGTTATGCCCGGGTAAAGGTGTATAAACAACCCAAAGTGGCCGTTTTAGCTACAGGTACAGAATTACTGGAACCCGGAGAGGAGTTGCCTCCTTTTAAAATCAGAAACAGCAATTCGTACCAGGTGCTCAGTCAATTAAAGGCACTGGGCTTAAATGGAGCGTATCAGGGTATTTTGCCTGATGATTTGGACAGCATCTCCCAACATATAAACATGGCGTTAAAACAGTCTGATGTATTAATTTTAAGCGGAGGTGTTTCGGTGGGTGATTACGATTATGTGCCTGAATTGCTGGAAAAGGAAGGAATGGAACTGCTGGTAAATGGAACGGCCATTCAACCCGGTAAGCCCATGGTATTTGGCGCGCAAAACA
>JAUIMD010000578.1 GCA_030433225.1 Bacteroidia bacterium | reverse complement strand
GTCATACGACACCGAACTGTTACGCTTGCAAAACAAATTCCATTTGTACTTTCAGAAAGTAGCGCAAGGCCAGGCCGAAACTACCATTGCTTTACCTCCACAGGAAGTAGGGGTTTTAGAGGTGGAGTTTTAAATAAGTTCTTTAAAAGATATGCGTTGGCATGATTCTTGATTTAGTGCTGACGGACGTCCTTATGCAATAAAATACTAATCAAAAACAACTTACATGAAAAAAACCATTACAGTTTTTATGTGCCTTGCTATGCCTTTTTTAATGATGGCACAAGAAAAAACCAAGCAACAAGAAGTTGGCCTTGTTTTTAATGATCTGAATAACTTTGGTATTTCCTACAAATTTGGTGATGAAAGTGTATTAACACGGCTTACATTATTAACTACTTCAGGCTCTGTAAGTACCAGAAAACAAACAATGCCTAATCATGAGGAAGGTAAATCGAATCACTTTGGAATAACATTTAGAGGTGGTGAAGAACGAAGAAAACCCATTGCCGAAAAACTCGAGTTCAGGTATGGGTTGGATCTTATGCTAAGTTTTAGTTCTACCAAAGAAGAAAACAATCAAGGCAATATTGACCATCTCCGGTGGAGATCCTTTACACCTGGGGTTAATTTTGTTCTAGGATTTAATTACTTAATCTCTGATCAAATAATTTTAGGTGCTGAAATTGCACCTTATGTTCAATACTCCATTACAAATAGAACCTATACAGATAATAATGAGGATCAGGAAATAAAGGAAAAAAGCACCAGTTTTAACTATGGATTATCCAGTCAATCCGTATTCGTTACTTTGGCATATCGGTTTTAATTATAAGGAAACATTCTCAAAAGAAATGCCCGAAGTAAAACACTCCGGGCATTTGCATTTGCATTATTTCTTATAGTTTATTTCGTCAACTGCACCAGCACAACCGATTTAGCCGGAAGGGTCACTTTCATGCTTCCTTTTTTCGGGTTTTTCACTTTCAATTCTGATAACGTTACTTTTTCGTCCTGTCCAAAATCGTTGTAATCGTTGATGTTTTCAGCCGTAATAATTTGCGCACTCGCTCCACTGAAATCTTCGTCAATGGCAAATTCAACTTCCTGTTCCTCGTTTGGATTCGTATTACACAAGGTCACAGACAATACACCATCTTTTACCGAAGCCGATGCATTTACAGCAGGCACCGATTTTCCATCAAATTCGTAGGCTCCGGTTTTCAAATCCATCGGAACCAACTTTGCATCCTGATGAACCGCATACATTTTAAACACATAGTACGTAGGCGTTAAAACCATCTGGTCTTCTTTGGTTAAAATAACGGCTTGCAACACATTTACCGTTTGCGCAATGTTGGCCATTTGTACACGGTCTGCAGCATTGTTAAACAGGTTCAGGTTAATACCGGCCACCAATGCATCACGCAAGGTATTTTGCTGGTACAAAAATCCGGGGTTGGTACCGGGTTCCACTTCAAACCAGTTTCCCCACTCGTCTACAATTAAACCAATGCGTTTGCGAGGATCGTATTTATCCATAATGGCCGAATGCTTTTCAATCAGTTCTTCCATGCGCAAGGTATTATCCAGCACAGAAATCCACCCCTCTTCTGAAAAATCAGTAGCTGAGCCTTTTTTGGTCCAGCTGGTGGTAAAGGTGTAATTGTGCAGTGAAACACCTTGTACCAAATGGCGGTGACGGGTGGTTTTGCGCATCAACACATCCATCCAGTTGTAATCAGCCACATTAGGGCCACCGGCAATTTTATATTTAGCTCCACCGCAATAGGTAGCAAAGCGGTTGTACAAATCGGCATAGTACTCAGGAGTCATGTGTCCACCACATCCCCAGTTTTCGTTTCCTATGCCCCAGTATTTTACCTCCCAGGGTTCTTCACGACCATTCTTTTTACGCAAGTCGGTCATGGGGCTTTTGTTGTTGGAAGTCACATATTCCACCCATTCTGCAGCCTCCTGCACAGTACCCGAACCTACATTCAGGTTGATGTAAGGCTCTGCTTTAATCAGGTCGCAAAATTCAAGAAATTCGTGGGTTCCAAAGCTGTTATCTTCGGTAACGCCTCCCCAATGTGTATTAATAATGGATGGGCGATCTTCCGGTGCACCAATACCGTCCTTCCAATGGTAGGTGTCTGCA
>JAUIMD010000577.1 GCA_030433225.1 Bacteroidia bacterium | reverse complement strand
GAAAACGGTTTCTAAAAAGCATTTGGGTGTTGAAAACAAAAAAGTAATTTTGAGTGATCAATAAAAGAATGAATCAGACAGAGTTTAATTTACACTCCCTATTCACGGGATACGATCATTCTTACATCCAAACTACCACAGGTCGGGCAAACTTCCATCCGATCCTCGCCAAAGCAAGTTTCTGTTTGGTCAAAGTCCAACTCGCTTTCGCTGCCCTGCCACTGGCATTGGTTGCAAACATAAACGGTTTTTTCGTGTGCTTTCATACGGTAAAAATAATCGATAATTAGAGGATAGCCTACTTTTCATTTTCATCAATTGAACCTAACTTTAGCCTTCATCAAATATGTATGGTTATGAAGAAGCTTGTAGTAATTCCGTTAATTGTGCTTTTATTTTCAGGTTGTGGTAGTTTAAATTCGGCTTTTGACCCTTCCTTTTTACTGAAAAACCCCTGGGTAGTGCAAAGCATTTTAGGCAATAAAGTTGATGTAAGCAGTTTTGCCAATGGCTTGCCCTTTGTGGAATTTTTATCCGGTGGAAAAGTGTCGGGATTTGATGGTTGCAACAATTTTAATGGTGAGGTGAAGATGGATGCGAAAAGCCTGAGTTTCGGGCCCATGGCATCCACAAAAAAAATGTGCTCTGGTGTGGATTCCGATGCGTTTACTTCGGCATTAAATCAAGTGACCGGGTTTACCCGAAACGGGGATTTGCTGGAATTAACGGGTAAGGCGGGAACTTTGCTTAGCTTTTTGCCCAAAAATGCAGAATAGAGCAGGTTAACCGTATACATGTTAGAGGAATGGTATGGTACTGTTCCTCTTTTTACACATCCAAAAACCTAACTAGACTGTCGTACCGTTCCTGAAGCACGGTGTCCAGCATACCATTTTCCATGTACCAGGTTTCAACATTGTATCCGTAGCGCTCAAATGCCTTTATTACTGAAGTAATGTCTTCCCGGTTAAGTTTTAAGGTGATGGAGTACATCAACGATTCATGGTCCAGAACCACCGAGGAGCTTAAAATTTTAGCACCGCTATCTTCCACAATCCGTCCAATTTCCACCATCGAATAGTTTACTTCCTTTACCTGAAGCGAAACAATTCCACCAGGACCCGTTACTGCCAACATTTTGCTTAAAGCGGTGGCCACATTTTTTACCTCTACAGAGCCAATGTATTCCAAATCGTTATTAACAACAGGCACCAGCGATAACTTTAGGCGTACCATAATTTCTGCAACCAAATACAAATGGTCCTGTTCAAAAACGTAGGTGGCCTCTAACGAAAGTTTGTGGTTGCCTATGGGTTCTTCCGGCATCTTCAGGTTAAAAATATCCATGTCGGAAATGATGCCTAACAGCTTGGTATTATTTACAATGGGCAAATGAGATACCTTGTACTCTTCCATAATGGCTAATGCCTCAATTCCACTGTTGGAAGTGCGGATGGAAGGCATATTGATTGTCATTATTTCTTTTGCCAGCATATTGAAATTTGGTTATGGCTTTTTTTCTACTTTTGCATCACTAAAGTAAGATAAAGAACGGAAGACTACAAACTTTCCACTGATTTAAAGCAATGACCAAACTAAGCGTAAACATTAATAAAGTAGCCACCATTCGCAATGCGCGCGGAGGCAGTATTCCCAACGTTGTACAAGTGGCAATCGATTGTCAGAAATTTGGGGCAGAAGGCATTACTGTACACCCCCGGCCTGATGAACGCCATATTCGGTACCAGGATGTACTGGACATTAAACCGATTATAAGCACCGAATTGAATATTGAAGGTTACCCATCTGAAAAATTTATGGATCTGGTGCTTCAGGTAAAGCCAAACCAGGTAACCCTTGTACCCGACCCGCCCGAGGCCATTACTTCCAATGCCGGGTGGGATACAAAAACGCATTACTCCTTTTTGGTGGATGTAATTCGTGAATTTCAAAACAATGGCATTCGTACATCCATTTTTATTGGAACGGAAACACACCTGATGGAATATGCCAAAAAATGTGGAACCGATCGGGTGGAGCTGTATACCGAACCCTATGCCACCCAATATCCGTTAAATAAAGAGGCGGCCGTAGCTCCTTTTTTAAAAGCGGCTTTGGTGGCCAAAGAATGTGAATTGGGAATTAATGCCGGACATGACCTGAGCC
>JAUIMD010000025.1 GCA_030433225.1 Bacteroidia bacterium | reverse complement strand
AGCTGCTAAGGCACAAAAAAACCGACACGTGGCCGGTTTTCTTTATGCGTTACTCTTCCTTTTTCTTTTTTTGCGTTTTTTGCATATCGAGCAATTTGTCGATTAAAGGAGGAACCTGATCAAATACGGTTTGCAAGGTGGATTGTGGCGCCGTTGGAATGTAGGAAATCCGATCGCCGCTTGACACCAAAAATCCCATGGGTGTCATCCCTATGCCTGCCCCGGCAGCTGCTCCGTTTCCCATTACCGATTTTTTGGGTTCTGCTTCACCCGCGCCGGCACCTGAACCAAAGCCCAGGCCTATTTTCATTACCGGCTTACACGAGAACTCGCCCAGTACAAAAGTTTCGCCTACCACGGTTTCGGTGGAGGCCATGTTTTTTAAACTTACTCCCAGTTTTTCTAATAAGGCTTCGAAATTTGTTTCCATTGTTGTTATTTTTTAGTTCTTAGGTTTTTAAATAGAATCCATCCAATTTTATACAAGCGGGTATACACCAATGCATCCACCCAATTGTTATTTACAAAGTTTACCTGCACCGCAATGTTTGGCTTTTGAAGCACAGATGCCACAGGTATGAGTTTTGCATTTAGGGGGTAGTCACCGGTATCCAACTGCGCATACAAATGGTGCACGGTTACGGCCCGGTACATTTCTTTCGCCGCTTGCCACCCATCTTTTACGCGTGGAGCCATATTTCTAATCTTTCGCCCCTCTTTTACCGGCCAGCTTACCTCAGTATCGCTTTTAAAAAAATCATCCACCCCAAACGAAAAAGGGATAAAAAAAACACGGCCTTTTATCGTTAGTACCTGCGCCCCGGGTATAACCCGTACGGTAAAGTAAAAAGGTATGCGGATGCAGTATTCCTGTTGCCGGCTTTGTACAATTACCTGTGTGGGCAATACCAGCAGCATGCCGATAAAAGCAAAAAGAAAGAAAAGTATACCTGAGGCTATCCACATACCAATCAAACGTTCGAAATCACTTAAAGTTACAATTTGTTGGGTGGAGTACGAATAATTTATACCGGAAAAATAGGGCGACGGGAAACGGTAATTCGGAAACAGCAGCGTGCTTACCTAAGTAACCGGGCAGCAAGTGCTTCGGCACAGTTTTCGCCATCGATGGCAGACGACACGATTCCTCCGGCATACCCCGCCCCTTCGCCGCAAGGGTAAAGGTTTTGAAACTGGATATGTTCAAAGGTTCCGGCATCGCGTGGGATGCGCAGGGGAGAAGATGTGCGGGACTCCACCCCGGTGAGTACCCCATCGTTGGTTAAAAAGCCGCGCACTTTTTGTCCAAAGTAAGACAACCCCTTTCTTAAGCGATGCGACAAGTGTTCTGGCATCCACTCGTGTAAATTGCTGGACACCAATCCGGGAAGATAGGATGACTCGGGAAGGCTTTGGGAAACGTTCCCATGTACAAAGTCTGAAATGCGTTGAGCCGGAGCCTGCAACGTTTGCCCGGCCTGGAGAAAACAAAGTTGTTCCAATTGTTGCTGAAAATGCAAGCCCGCCAACACCTGCTGTTGAGAACCGGGTAAATCTTCGGGACGTACCTCCACCACCAAACCCGAATTGGCCCAACGGGAATTGCGCCCTGAGGCCGACATGCCATTTACCACTTGCTCTCCCGGCGCGGTTGCTGCCGGTACAATGTGGCCCCCGGGACACATACAAAAGGAATACACTCCACGGCCATCTACCTGCGCCGTTAAATTGTATGCGGCCGCCTCCAGGTATTTTCCACGTCCGTTTTTCGAATGGTATTGAATTTGGTCAATTAAGGCCTGCGGATGTTCTATGCGTACCCCCATGGCAAAGGATTTGGGTTCCAACGCAATGTTGTGTGTATGCAGCATTTGGTATACATCACGCGCCGAATGTCCTGTGGCCAGTATTACAGGCCCACTGAAGTATTTTCCGTTTTGACATTCCACCCCGGTCACCGCTTGGTTATTTAGGGTAAGCTCTGTAACCCGGGTAGAAAAATGCACCTCTCCACCAGCCTGTAAAATGGTGTTGCGAATATTGCTGATAACGGCCGGAAGTTTATCGGTACCAATGTGGGGATGCGCATCTACCAGTATTTGGCGGTTGGCACCGTGGTAACACAGGGCCTGCAAAATACGGGTTACATTGCCTCTTTTAACACTGCGGGTATACAGTTTTCCATCTGAAAATGTTCCGGCACCCCCTTCCCCAAAACCGTAGTTTGAGTCTTCATCTACCAGGTGTTTGCGGGTAATTTGTGCAAGATCGCGTTTCCGTTCACTAACGTTTTTTCCCCGTTCCAGCACAATGGGTTTCAGGCAACGTTCAATAAGCCGGAGTGCGGCAAACAAACCGGCGGGTCCGGCTCCTACAATTATTACGGGTGTGGCATTGCTTACATCAGGATACGTAAAAACCGGCAATTCATCTTCTACACGCTCCCCCACCTGAAATATGCGAACTTTCAGGTTAATCCAAATTTTACTCCGGCGCGCGTCAATTGATTTTTTAAGCTCCACAATGTTTCCGATGGCCGCCTCTTCTATACCGGCTTTTTCGGCAGCAAGGGGGCGGTAAAATTTCGACGAAGAAGCTTCGCGGGGCGAAAGCCGCAACATGACCTCGATAGCCATTTACTCGAAATTTAAAGAGATGATAAACATATTGGAGGTAAGCCTGTCGATGGCATTAATGTAGTTCGGGTTAAAATCCCCTGCAGGTCGGTCGTGCCAAAGCACATCCATCATACCGATTGAAATTCGGGCTTCCAGCCCAAACCTGAAAAAGTTAAAGTAAAAATCGGAACCAACCCCAAAATCCAGTGCTACGTCAAATGGTTTCAGAACCATATCTTCACGTTTGCTTCGGGCCAGATCGAGACGAACGGTGGAACCGGCAATGAGGTAGGGCTTGGCATTTCCATCACGTACCGCCTTGTATTTAAATAAAACGGGAATTTCAATAAATGTGGATTTTACAGGGATAGGGTCATCTACGCTTACCAGCTCTTCTGTGTCAAGGTAAAAGCGCGTAAATTCTACGTCGCGCTGGCCAAAAGATATCCCGGGTAAAAAGCGGAGGTTGAAATATTCTCCCAGTCGCAAACTGCTGACCAATCCAACATGAAAACCGGGATTCAGGGCGCTCAGGTCACCAAACAATTGATAGTCCCGTCCATTGGAAGGGTCCGTAAAGGTTGCCCCCGAATGCTTCATATTAAAATTCATCATATTGGTACCAATATAGAACCCAAAATGAATGCGTTGCTTATCAAAAGTAGGGAGGTTTTGTACGGTTTTTTGAGCCACCATGCCGGCAGTCCAAACGCACATCAATAGAATGGTGAAAAGGAATTTCGCTCTCAAATCAACAATTTTCTTCTTAAACGATATAGGAATACTATTATTTTGCGAAGATAGAATTATTTTGGCTTAATCCCGATATAAATACTGGCAATGCCATAGGTCATTTCTTTTAGCCGGGTTTGGACGAATCCAACTTTCTCCAGCAGCGTCAGCATTTCCTTTCCATAAATAAACGCATTTACCGATTTGGGCAGGTATTTATACGCATTTACATCGTTGGAAACCACCTTAGCACAAAATGGCATGATGCGCTTTGAGTAAAAGTTGTGAAATTGTTTTACCGGAAAATTTTCAGGCTTGGAAAGTTCCAGAATAACACAGGCTCCCCCGGGCTTAAGGGCTTTGTACACTTCACGCAGGCCTATCTCGGGGTGTTCAAAATTCCGTATTCCAAACCCAATGGTGGCAGCATCGTAATAATTGTAGGGTACCGGCAATTTCTCCCCATCTCCTAGCTTTAGGTTGATAATGTGATCCAGCCCCTTTTTACGTATTTTCTTATCGCCTTCCAGCAACATTTCGTTGGAGATATCTACGCCCGTTATTTCGCGGGGCTGCAGCTCGGTCATTCGCATGGCCAGTTCACAGGTTCCGGTTGCAATGTCGAGAATATACTTAGGGTTAAATGTCGAAAGTTCTTTAATAACCATCCGTCTCCAGTGGTTATCTATTCCGAGTGTGAAAAAGGTATTCAGAGCATCGTATTTTACGGCAATGTTGTTAAACATTTGTGTAACCTGCTCTTTCTTACCTATTTCAATATCCTGGTAAGGCAAAACGTGTTTCATTCCAATACCTCAAAAATAAAGTACAAAGAAACGAATTTAATAAATCCAAGATTGTAGAACCAAAATAAATAACAAAAAAAGAGCGCTTTAAGCGCTCTCTGGTATAATTACTGTGTATAACAACATTTAATTTCCTAATTCAGACAGGAACTTGATGCGCACCAGACGAATGTCTTCTTCCGAATATACATCTTCTCCCAGCTCGTCCAGCGCAGCCTGTAAATCATCCGACTCGGCATCTTCTTTAAAGTACAGGAAAATGTCCTCCTCATGATCTTCATCCATCACCTGCTGTATGTAATAATCAATGTTGATTTTTGTGCCGGAATACACAATGCGCTCAATTTCCTCAATCAGTTCCAGCATTTCCATTCCCTTGGCATTGGCTATTTCGTCGAGCGGCATTTGCCGATCGATGCTTTGAATGATAAATACCTTGTTTTTGCTTTTATTGGCGACCGATTTCACAACCAGATCGTCGGGGCGTTCGATGTTATTCTGTTCAACATGTCGTTTAATGAGCTCAACAAACTCTTTCCCAAAACGCTTTGCCTTGCCTGCCCCAACGCCGGGTATATTTTGCAACTCCTGCACAGTAATGGGGTAGTTGGTAGACATGGCCTCTAAAGACGGGTCCTGAAAAATGACGAATGGGGGCAGTTCCAGTTTTTTCGAAACTTTTTTACGCAAATCTTTCAGCATGCCAAACAAGGCAGGATCCATGGATGTAGCACTTGCTTTAGGCGTTGGTGCATCCTCATCTTCTTCGGCATATTGGTGGTCTTCCACCAGCATAAATTCGGTGGGATTTTGAACGTATTCCCTGCCAAGGTCTGTTACTTTCAGCAGTCCGTAGTTCTCAATTTCCTTATCAATTAACCCGGCAATAAGCCCTTGGCGCATCACCGCAGACCAATACTTTTCATCGTGATCGCTTCCCGTTCCAAACACATCCAATTCGTGGTGTTTATACGATTTTATGGACGAGGTGGCTTTACCCTGCAACACTTTGGCAATGTGGTCGACCTTAAATTTTTGGTTGAGCTTTATGATGGTGCTGATGGCTTTCACCATGTCTTCTTTCCCATCAAATTGTTTTTTGGGGCGCAGGCAGTTATCGCAATTCCCACAGTTTTTTTCGGTATGTTTTTCACCAAAATAATGCAGCAGCAGCACGCGTCTACAAACGGCCGACTCGGCAAAAGTAGCTGTTTCCAACAACAGTTGTTTTCCAATTTCCTGCTCGGCCACCGGCTTGCCCTGCATAAATTTTTCCAGTTTCTGGATGTCCTTATAACTGTAAAATGTTAGGCATTGCCCTTCGCCGCCGTCACGCCCTGCGCGCCCGGTTTCCTGGTAATATCCCTCCAGGCTTTTGGGGATATCGTTATGAATAACGAAACGCACATCCGGTTTATCGATTCCCATACCAAACGCAATGGTGGCCACAATTACATCCACATCTTCCATTAAAAACTTATCCTGGTTGGCGGATCGGGTGGCTGCGTCCATTCCGGCATGGTAGCCCAGTGCATTAATGCCGTTCACCTGAAGGGTTTCGGCCAGTTGCTCCACTTTTTTACGACTCAGGCAATAAATAATGCCCGATTTCCCTTCGTTGGCTTTTATAAACTTTATAATTTCTTTTTCGGCACTTACTTTAGGGCGGATTTCGTAGTAAAGATTCGGACGATTAAAGGAGGATTTAAACACCTTGGTTTCCAACATGCCCAGTGTTTTTTGAATGTCGTGCTGCACCTTAGGGGTTGCCGTTGCTGTGAGCGCAATGAGCGGCGCTTTACCTATCTCGTTAATTATGGGGCGTATGCGGCGGTATTCGGGTCGAAAATCGTGTCCCCATTCCGAAATACAATGCGCCTCATCAATGGCATAAAACGAGATTTGTATTTTTTGTAAAAACTCAATATTGTCCTGTTTCGTCAGGGATTCCGGCGCTACATACAACAGCTTGGTTTTTTTACTGGTCACATCGCTTTTCACCTTTTCAACCGCCGCTTTGGTTAGCGACGAATTGAGAAAGTGCGCCACCCCGTCTTCTTCGCTGAAGTTGCGCATGGCATCTACCTGATTTTTCATCAGGGCTATAAGGGGCGAAATAACAATTGCGGTTCCGTCCATAAGCACAGACGGCAACTGGTAGCACAGGGATTTTCCCCCTCCTGTAGGCATTAATACAAAGGTATCGCTGCCCGACAGTACGTTTCGAATAATATCTTCCTGATTTCCTTTAAACGATGAAAAGCCGAAATGCTTTTTTAAAGGTTCTATAAGATCTAAATCATAACCCATCTATGATAATTCTAAGTATTTCAGTATCTGAAAATTAATTAGCACCCATCAAGGTAATAATTTTATTTCAGATTTTTGCTGCTGAAATTGAAGAAATTCCCAATGCCGCTATCAGGCTACTTTAAGGCGCAGTTTGCTGATTAAGCTCATTTGCTTTTCAGCCATTTTCAGGGTCACCTTCAATGTTTTTTGTTCGGACGAAGGGGTATTGTACATCGCATCAATCATAATTGATTCGGTAATTGAACGCAATCCCCGTGCCCCCAATTTAAATTCTATGGCCTTATCCACAATGTAATCCAATGCATTATCGTCAAACGATAAGGCAACACCGTCCATTTCAAACAGCTTTTGATATTGTTTTACTATGGCATTTTTTGGCTCGGTGAGTATATTGCGCAGAGCCACCTTATCCAGGGGTTCCAGGTAGGTAAGTATTGGCAAACGCCCAATAATTTCAGGAATGAGTCCAAACGATTTCAAATCCTGCGGGGCAATGTATTGCAACAAGTTGCTTTTATCCACATGATCGGCCTTTTTGGCTGCCGAGTATCCTACCGTGGTGGTATTTAAGCGGTTGGCAATTTTACGCTCGATGCCATCAAAAGCCCCACCGCAAATAAACAAGATGTTTTGTGTATTTACCGGTATCAGTTTTTGTTCTGGGTGCTTTCTTCCCCCTTGTGGCGGAACATTGACCACCGATCCTTCCAGCAGCTTTAATAACCCTTGCTGAACACCTTCACCACTTACATCGCGGGTAATGCTTGGGTTATCACTTTTGCGGGATATTTTATCAATTTCATCAATAAAAACAATACCTCGCTCAGCAGAAGCCACATCGTAATCTGCCGCCTGCAACAACCGTGAAAGAATACTTTCAATATCTTCACCTACATATCCTGCCTCGGTTAAAATGGTGGCATCCACAATGGTAAAAGGCACGTGCAGCATTTTAGCAATGGTACGCGCCATCAGGGTTTTTCCTGTACCTGTGGAACCCACCATAATAATGTTGGATTTTTCAATCTCCACATCATCATTGCCCAGTTGCTGGGTAATGCGTTTGTAATGGTTGTATACAGCTACCGACAAATATTTTTTGGCATTATTTTGACCAATCACATATTTATCCATGAAGCTTTTAATTTCCGATGGTTTCGGAATATCTTCCTTTTTTATCACCTCGGTAGCTCCCGAAGTCACCTCTTCTTTTACAATATCGTTGGCCTGCGACACACAATAGTCGCAAATATGACCGCTCACCCCTGCAATTAACAAATTAACGCTGGATCGCGGTCGGCCACAAAATGAGCATTTATCTTCTGCCATACTCTTTGTTTTTACTTCTTCATGCTAAGCCCTTCACGGCAAAAACAAGCTGCAATTATTTTCTGGTCAATACTTCATCAATCATCCCGTATGCTTTGGCTTCGTCTGCAGTCATCCAATAGTCACGGTCCGAATCTTTTTCGATGCGCTTAAAATCGTTGCCCGAATGATCGGCAAGGATTTGGTACAATTCTTTCTTTAATTTTTGTATTTCGCGGGCAGTAATTTCAATGTCCGAAGCCTGTCCCTGCGCTCCTCCCATGGGTTGGTGAATCATCACACGCGAGTGCTTTAATGCAGAGCGCTTGCCTTTTTGCCCGGCACTTAACAATACGGCAGCCATAGAAGCGGCCATACCGGTACAAATGGTTCCAACATCGGCCGAAACGTATTGCATGGTGTCATAAATTCCCAGGCCGGCATACACCGATCCTCCCGGTGAATTCATGTAAATGGAAATATCTTTAGACGGATCAGAAGATTCCAGGTACAGCAATTGTGCCTGAATTACATTGGCCACATAATCATCTACCGGCAATCCTAAAAAGATGATGCGATCCATCATTAAGCGCGAAAAAACATCCATTGAAGCGATGTTTAACTGACGCTCCTCAATAATGGTTGGAGAGATGTAGCTACTGGTTACGGATTGGTATTGGTCAAAGGCCAGGCCATTCATCCCTAAATGCTTGGTCATGTAATCGCGGAAATCATTTTTGTACGCCATATTGTGTTTCTTTTTTTTGTTTTTCTGTTTATGTCTTAATCAAAAGTAGCAATCATTTCTAAAAATAAAAAAGGGTTAATTCGGTGCGAAAACGAATAACCCTCTTTTTTAACTTATTTTATTGAAGCTAGTTTTTCTCAAACAATTTGTTAAAATCCTCCAGCGAAATTTCCTCGTCTTCTACTTTTACCTGCTCACGAATGAAAGATACAATCTTTTCTTCCAGTGATTTTTCAAAAGCGTTGCGGGCCTGATCCTGGTTTTTCAGAATCTCCTGTGCATAGTTTTCAAGGTGTTCATCTGCCACGTTGGCCATACCGTATTGCAGAAACTGCATTTTAGCCATTTTTTTGGCATAAGCAGTTACATCTTCGTTGGTCGTTTGGATGTCGTTTTCTTTTGCCAGTTTTCCTTTTATTAAATCCCACTTGAGGTTTTCAATTACCTTAGGAAATTCGGCCTCCAGCTGTTCTTCAGAAAACTCCTTATTGTCGCGGTTCTTTTCCAGCAACCATTTTTTCAGGAAAGCTTCGGGCATTGCAATGCCATCCACTTTTTTTACCAGCTTTTCGCGGGCATCCAGTAAAAAGCGGAATTCGCTATCAGTTTTGAAGTTTTCCTGTACTTCTTCTTTTACCCTGGCGCGAAAATCCTCTTCCGTTTCTACAACACCTTCGCCATACACCTTATCAAATAACGCTTTATTTACTTCTGCTTTTTTGAAGCGCTTAATTTCTTTTACAATGTAATTGTAATCGCTTTTAATGGCTTCGTCCCCTTCTTCAAGTTTTAAGGTAGAGGCTACTTCTTTCTCATTTTCGAAAGCTTGTAGCGGATTGTAACGTACCACTGTTTCCAGTTTTGCTCCAACAAAGCTGTTTTTAATGGTTTTGTCTTTTATGCGATCCGGAGAAACAATGGCATTTTCTACCATTACGCCACCGTCCTTAATTTCACCTTCGGCATTTAGCTCCACCAACGTACCTTTTAACAGGTCGTCCACCTCAACTTCTTCGGCATCGGTTTGCTCACCAAAACGATCGGCATAGCTATTAATCTGGCGGTCGATCATTTCATCCTCCACCTTTACCACGTAGTTTTTCAGCTTTTCTCTTTTGCTTAATGAAATTTCGAATGCAGGTGTTAATGCTACATCAAACTTAAATTCGAAATCTTCACCGTTTTCCAGGTCAATGGGCTCCTGGTTATCGGATGGAAGGGGTTCTCCTAAAATATCAAAATCGGCCTCTTCCAGAAATTTTGACAATTCCTCTCCCATTAACTTGTTCACCTCATCCAACATGACACTTCTGCCGTACATCTTTTTCACCAATGAAGCAGGCACTTTTCCGGGACGAAACCCGGGCATATTTGCTTTTTTGCGGTAATCTTTCAATACATTATCTACACGATCGGCGTAATCCGTCTTATCGATGTTTACGGTGATCACTGCATTTACATCATCAATGTTTTGCTTTGAAATATTCATATCCTTACGTTGATTTTTTGAAAGCGATTAGTGGATTAAAGTCCTTCCGATTAAGGCTTTCGGCCTGATTTAAGGGTAAAACTCTGAATCTCTCCGAAACATTAAAAAAACTGCCAGAACATTGGAGTTAAGGCAGTTTAGCTAATGTTGTGCGGATGAAGGGACTCGAACCCCCACGCCTTTCGGCACTAGATCCTAAGTCTAGCGCGGCTACCAATTACGCCACATCCGCGTTTCATTTTTCGGTTCGCAAAGGTAGATAATCTTTTGTATTTTCATAGCAAAAAACATTCTTTTTTTAATTGCCCCGTAAATTTAACTTTAGGCACGTTTTAATCAACCCTTTTTTTGAATTTCCACCCCATGAAACAACCTCTTGTACATCCGCTTAAGGGAACCGAAACTCCGCAACTGGAAGAGCTGGTTACTTTTTTTAACGAAACCCTTGGCTTTTGCCCCAACAGTGTACTTACCATGCAGCACCGCCCTGCCATTGCCACAGCCTTTATCCAACTGAACAAGGCTGTTATGGAAAACAATGGTCGGGTTACCAGCGGCCTGAAACGACTTATAGGATATCTTTGTAGCTATGTGGCCGGGTGCAGGTATTGCCAGGCACACACGATACGTGCTGCCGAGCGCTATGCCATACCCAAAGTACAGCTTGAAAACATTTGGGACTACAAAACCCACGCTGCATTTAACGAGGCTGAACGCGCCGCTTTAGACTTTGCCGTGGCTGCTTCATCCATTCCCAATGCCGTAAACGATGCCGTTGCCAATACACTGCGTGTCCACTGGAATGAGGGAGAAATCGTGGAAATTTTGGGAGTAATTAGCTTATTTGGCTACCTCAACCGATGGAACGATTCCATGGGAACACAAATGGAAGACGGTGCCATCGAATCGGGCAAAAAGTGGCTGAATACCAGCGGCTGGGAAGTGGGAAAGCATGCCTACAAATAGCTTATTCTGCCGTTTCGTTCAGGTTAATTTTCACCTCAAAATGGGGCCTGCTTCCCTTGTTTAGCACTTCGCCGTTTTGGTAAGGCTGCAAGCGAATGGTGGTGGAATCATGTTCTGCTTTTAAGAAGGCTTCCACCATGGCAAAACGTAGTGATTCCCTGACCTGCAGAATCGAGTCTACCTCCGGTGTGGGTGCCAGCAACACCTCGTAATCCTGCATTACAAGGGAGTCTTTTCCCGTTTTCTCCCCCAGGTATTTCATATAATTTTTCAGGTTGCTTTCCGCTTTTTTGCCGGTTTCTACAGCATACATGCGGTGTGCAATTTCACGCGCTGCATCCAGTTGCTCCAATTGCTTGTCGTTGTAATACATTAAGTCGGCCTGCAGTTCAGGTTTCTGTTTTTCCAGTTGCAGCAGCAGTTGCAATGTTTTGGTCTGTTTGTTGTTCAGCGCTGTATCGGTGTACGCAAAATCAAGGTGGCTAATCTCATCCGAATCGGCCCCCAATGCGCTCCCCAGTGCTTTAAACGGACTGGCAACAATTTTAAACATGAAATTTTTCAGCGTATTAAATACGATGGGGCCAAATCGGGTCTTGGGGTCATCAAAGTCTCCTTTTACAGGCACATCCAGCACAATATCGCCA
>JAUIMD010000576.1 GCA_030433225.1 Bacteroidia bacterium | reverse complement strand
GCCGTAGGTGCCATGGAGTTTGGCCCCGTTTTGTTAAATAAACGGCTTAACCGCACCAACAACGGGGGTACTACGCGTAAAACAAGCGACATTTTTCAAATGGCCACTGCCGTTCTGTATCAAAATCCGGTGCAAATGTTTGCCTTGGCACCCAATAACTTAAAAGATGTGCCCGCCTTCGAAATTGATTTTATGAAACAGGTACCTACTACGTGGGACGAAACAATCTTTTTACAGGGGTATCCCGGAAAGTATTGTGTATTGGCCCGCCGGCACGCTAACCATTGGTATGTGGTAGGGGTTAACGCGCAGCCACAAGCCCTGGAACTGAACCTGGAGCTACCCATGCTGGCCGGAAAAAAAGTGAAGTATTATACCGATAAGCCGGACCTGGGTGCCCAGGTTGAGGGAATAAAAATAAAACAGAACGGGAAGGTGAAGGTGACCATGCAGCCCAACGGCGGTATAATTTTATGCGAATAACTGTTGGTGCAGTTGCGTAACCTTTGCTGGTGCACTGATGGAAGCAAAACAACCGTCCTCCTTTTACAGGGATAGCAGCCATTGCTACTCTGTTTTTATAGGGTGGGTGCCTTTTAGGGCTTTTGTTGGATATACTACACGCACAAAAGAGTTATGCTTTTAAAAACTTTGCCGGTACGTGATGCATACCGCCATGAAATGCAATACAGCTTATTGTTCAACGACCAGTACAGAGGAAACCTGTTGTAACTTGTAGTAATTCAGTTTAATAGTCCTTGTTCCTAAATCCCTTAGTCCGAAAGTTGCCACCAGTGCCTTCGATGAAAGCAGGCGAAATTATACAATATTCCCCATAAAAAGTATGTTTTTACCTTTTCATGTAAACGTTTACATCTAACATTGCCCTACCGCTTATCACGGCAAGACTTTTGTATTTATTCCAATAAAAAAATCTAGTATGAAAAGGAAAAATTTTACGCTTTTAAGCACAGCATTGTGCATTGCTACCGCTTTTACGGGCTCGTATGCCGTAGCACAAAATTCACAAACCGGTACCGGATGGGATAACCTGAATCCCTCCAGTCCCATAGTAATCGATGAAGATTTTACAGGATTTGAGTTTTTACATTCGCGCGATCACGCTAACCAGGGAAACAGTAAAACCACGGTAGACGAAACTACGCTCGAAATTATCTGGGGGCATCGGGATGAGGTGAAGCAAGTTCCCTTTATTAACTCGGATGCCTACGCGACGTACGATTTTGATACCTGTGCTTTTGCACCTGAATGGGGCGTTGCCGCTTCGGTTGACGGCTCCGGAGCACCGGTAACTCCCGATCCAACCACCAGCCGTGTTTCCAAGGGTTTTGTGGAAATCAGTCGTTTGGGCTATGGCGATCGTCCCGGAGAATTTCTGTTGGATTTGCGTCAGCTACCGTTCGTAGAAGGTATACAGTATTCGCATTCCAGCACGGGTGGAAAAAGACGGGGCTTAATGGTGCTCTTCAGCATTGATGATGCCGCTACCTGGGACACGCTGCGTTTTCAACCCGGTGACCTGTGGTCGTTGAGCTATACCAAAGATGTATTTACAGGAGAAAAAACCATGAACATTTACAACTGCGAACCATCAGCAAGCGGTATGTTGTGGGAAGACGCCATTTATTCAGAAAATGTTATGCTGAAATTTAAAGCCTGCGACGATCAGGACACGCTGACCAACATTGCGCAGCAAGCTGTTCGCCTGCACGATTTAAAAGTATACGGAGATTTACCCGTAAGTGTTGATGCCATCCAGCAAAACGAATTAAAAGTGCGTTTAATCCAAGGGGAATTGCGCATTTCGGAAATGGCAGATGTACGTATTTATAACCTTTCAGGTGCTTTGGTATTGCAAACCCAACAAACCAACCTTGTAAACATGCAGGCCTTATCTGAAGGAATTTACCTGGTAAATGCGATAAATAGCCGGGGACAAATGAGCACGCAAAAAGTGCTGCTTCAAAAAAACTAACATCTACCTTTAAAAAATGATTTGTCGGGAGAATACTCCCGGCAAATCATTCTTATAATTTTGAGGGTTGTGGAAACCCGGAGAACATACAAATTTACATGGCTATGAGAAGTGTAGGATTATTGATGGTGTTGTGGTGTACGATGCTAGCGGCACAGTCGCCCGTTGCTCG
>JAUIMD010000575.1 GCA_030433225.1 Bacteroidia bacterium | reverse complement strand
CTACGCCTTCGAGGGTAGGCAATTCACCAATGTACTGGTCCAGAAACATCATTACGCTTCGGCTTTTATCCCGTATGGTGGAATATTGCTTTTGCTTTACCTGCCGCATATTAAAAAAGATGGAAGTATTGCCAACCATTACAAAGGCAAACAACACCACAGAAAGCATTACAAGGCGTATTCGTCCGGCAAAGGTACGGCTGATAATAGTGCGCCGGTAAATGAGTAAATACGCAATAAGCCCTAATGAAATGGCGCCAAAAACCAACAAATAAACGTAGGTTAACAACAAAATATAGTCGTACCAATTGCGCACTTTACTGCTCAATACGATTAAATCTTCCTCTCCGTAGCGGTACACCAGGTGGTTGTATCCATCGGCATTAAACCGGTAAAACTCACCTTCAAAAGCAGGTATCCATCCAGCGAGCGTATTGTATCGAAATTCGCCGGTGTACGTAACCAGGTGGCCTTCGTAATACCGTGCAAAATCATACTTGGTGGAATTAAGCACATGCCCCGAAGAAAGGTTGTCAATCAGCAATTCGGGGTACCCAACGCCCTGCGAAAGCGGGTTGGATTGCACATCGAGAAACAGGGACGTTTCCATGGGATGGTACTGATTAAAAATAAACCAGCCCAGGTAACTGATGCGGCCATTTTTATCGTTTTGATAGTAAAAATCGGATTCCCCCAAACGTTCGCAATGATCGTCGAGCATGCTGTAAAAATAAGGATAGCAAGCCGTGCGTTCTCCGGTGGTTTCTATCACTAAATCGGCATCGGGCCAGCAAATGACCACCTCAATTTCATACTTTTTCCATTGCCCGGTAAAGTAGTGTTCATCCAGGTATTCTTTTACTTCGAGTGGGTCGGGATTTTGGGCACACACCAGCATTTTTAAATGGCTATCGTTTTTAATTTGCGGTGCCATGCGCAATAAAATTATTTCGGCAAAACGATCGCGCTCCGAGAACCATCCTTCGGAAACGTTTACCAAAGCCGTTTTCTGCTTGTCCTGTTCAATAGCGTTGGCGCGTATCCACACAAACAGCACACACATGTTGGCAAAAATAAAGGTGTATAAAAACAGGTGTAAAAAGTTAATTTCGGTTTTTTTAATGTGGTAGAGGTAATAGGTGAAGTAAATAATAAGGTATGCACTAATGGCGGCATAGGCCAACTCAAATTGCTGCCCACCTAAAAAGGCCAGCAACAGCACCCCTGCAATGAGGTGTAAATGCCGCCCAACGACCTTCGCCTCTTGCTTTACCAGTTGCTGAAGCATGCCTCCCAGCCACAAAGCCCACCCGCCGTACATGGCTAAAAATGCACCGTACACAATAAAGGAATACGGATCGGCTTCGTTTAAGCGGTAAATTTCAAAATTGATAACGGAATTGTCGATGGCTAACAAAAACAAGCGGGAAATGAGTACAAACACGGCCACCAGAAAAAGAATGGCTCCGAATATTTTACCGGAAGTAAAACGCTGAATGTAAAATGGATTGTGCCGAAATACCACAAAACTTATCACCAGCCAAAAGGCAGCACAATACACCAAAATACCAAGGGAATGAAAAAAGCCGGAAATTGCCAGTACGCGGGGAGAAAACAGCTCCAGCTCATACCAAACACCCGGTGCCTGAACCCCATAAAACACCCCCAGAATGGAAGCAAAAAATGCCAGCAATCCGCCAATCCACACCAATCGTTTTCGTTTGTTCAGCTCTTTTGAAATGTGAAAATAAAACCAGAACACAAAGCAGAGCAAGGCCAGGTTGAACAACGCAATCGACACGTTTCTGTATCCGATACGGGCATTGCCGGTATGGCTCATTTGCAGGCCAAATAAAAATTCTTCCCCGGCATAAATATTTACATTTCCCTCCTGTTCAAACGGCACCAGGGTGGTTTTATCCGGTATTTCAAGTTCTGTAAAATGGTCCTGAATTACCTGGTTGCGAATGCGAAACTCATATTTAAGCGGATACAAGCCAAATACGGTATAACCTTTATGCTGCACTACGTGCTTTAAACACCAGGCATTGTCAAACTTCACCAGGCTGCGCTGCGCATCTAT
Source organism: Bacteroidia bacterium (assembly GCA_030433225.1). Lineage (GTDB taxonomy): Bacteria > Bacteroidota > Bacteroidia > Bacteroidales > UBA5342 > JAUIMD01. The sequence goes on along the minus strand of JAUIMD010000575.1, from coordinate 89 downwards.
TTCCCCTACACTGTGTTGTCCGCTAATAAGGTTGCTGGTCCAAAAAAGCAGGCTGTCGTTGCGCATAATAAACAGGTGTACATTGTGCT
>JAUIMD010000024.1 GCA_030433225.1 Bacteroidia bacterium | reverse complement strand
TAACAATTGGTTACCGAGGCAAATTCCGAATATAGGACGCTCCTCATTCAATGCCACTTTAATATGCTCAATGGTTTTTTCACACATTTGCGGATCACCGGGGCCGTTCGAAAGCATTAGCCCATCGTACTCTTCTTGCGAGAAATCATAATCCCACGGCACTCTGATTACGGTTGCATTGCGTTTAATTAAACATCGGATTATGTTGTACTTGGCTCCGGTATCAACCATAACAATTTTATGTTCACCGTTTCCATACACTACTTTTTCTTTGCAGCTTACCTGTGCAACCAGGTTTTCCTTGTTCGGGTCGTAAAAATCTACATCCTCCCCTTCCACTACAATTTTGCCCAACATGGAACCTTTTTCGCGCAGTTTTTTGGTTAATGCGCGTGTGTCCAAACCAAAAATTCCAGGAACATCATTTTCCTTCAACCAGTCACCCAAACTTTTTTCAGCGTTCCAGTGGCTGTGTATGGTGGAGTATTCTGATACGATGTAACCGTTCACATGAATACGGTCAGATTCATAGAATTTTGGAATTCCGTTTTCCTTTTCGTCAGATGGTACCCCATAATTTCCGATTAACGGATAGGTTGCAATTAAAATTTGCCCTTGGTACGAAGGGTCTGTAAGGCTTTCGGTATAACCGGTCATGGCCGTATTAAATACAACTTCACCGGCGATAGACCGGTGACTTCCAAATGATTTTCCGGTATACTCAGAACCGTCTTCTAGAATAAGTTTAATGGATTTAAATTCCTGCATTTTATTAGTCTTATTTTCCCTCAAATTGCGCCCAAAAATACAGAAAAGGAAGTGGAATCCAAAATGATTTTAAATTAGAAAGTCGCCAGTTATAAACATTCTGTTGCCATTGGTTTTTACCGTTGAATGTCATTACAGCGCATGTGCCCTCACCGTTGATTACTGCACTAGAAATGGGGCGATTATGCCCGGGGGTTAGTTTTCGAAAATACTGAAATTCACACTTCCATATACCCGTTTTTCGCTGAAATACTTGATTTTAGTTAAATCCACATGGGCGGGGTGCTCAATAATCATGGTGCCTTTATCGGCCAATAAATCGCGGTCAATAATAAGTTGCGGAATGTCAGGAATGGTAGGTAAATCGTAAGGTGGGTCAGCAAAAATAATATCAAACTTGGTGTGGCAGGCGTTTAAAAAAGCAAACACATCCGATTTTACCGGCGTTACCTCCTCTATGTTGAGTTTCTTTACCAAATCAGAAATGTGCTTGAAATGCACTATATTTTTTTCAACGCTGTACACTTCGCTGCAACCGCGCGAAGCAAATTCAAAACCGATTCCTCCGGTACCGGCAAACAAATCCAGCACTTTGAGCCCTTCAAAATTGTACCAGTTTTCCAGCACGTTAAAAAGGTTCTCCTTGGCAAAATCGGTGGTTGGACGGGCCCTGAAGTTTTTGGCAATATGAATTACCCTGGTTTTGTATTTACCTCTGATTATTCGCAATGGGACGCAATTAGTAAGTGAAAAAATCGATGTGCACCAATGGTGTACAATTCATCGGCATAGTTTACGTACGAAGGCCATGTTTCAAATTCCACCTGCGCCACAAAGGTTTTCAGTTTTTCAACCAGGGGGGTAGCAGCATCCACATTACCGGTTAACACAATGCGTGCATCGTACTGGCTAAACTCAAACTGCTTGAACGTGTTAAGCAGAAAGAAGAGAAAATCATCGGCCGTTTGGTAGTTAAAATGTGTGTTGATGAGTAGCTTATCCTTCTCAACGCCAATCAGGTAAAATCGGTTTTCCTGAACAATTACCGTAAAATGCCCTTGAGAAGAAGTATGGTAACTGAGTGCATTCCATACGGCGGCATCACAAATGTGCAGCACATTTACTTCTTTAAAAAAAGAAATAAAAAAGTCGTGCATTGTGTTTTGCAGCGGGAAAACACTGGTCAGTTCCGTTTGGCGGTGGTAGAATGACATGAGCTTTTCGCCTCCATCCAGCGGAAAATTCAGCTCAAAAAAACGGGCATTGGCCTCTTCTCCGGCATACGGAAGGGGAACAAAGGTGATGCGGGGATCATCCAACACCAGGTAAACTGATCTGTATTGGCTTTTATCGGTAAGGTGCTCCCTAACCAATTGTTGTACCTCCCCAAAATTTTGGAAACATTGTACCTCCGGGTAATGTTCCAAATGAACAAGACGGTTGGAAAGGTGATCCCTTATGCAAAAAGAAAGTCCATTCTGACTTAACAGAATGGACACTATATAATTTGAAACTTTTTCGTGGGTATATGAAGGGTCTGTGAGCTTAAGTGCTGACATACGTTACTTCCCCCTTATTCCCAGTTACCGGCGTTGTTGTTGGCTTCAATTACTGAGCCCACTTTTAAACCTGGGTATCTTTCGTATTTTTTAGAAAACACTACAAGGTTATTCACCTCTTGCTTATCCATATCGCTTAAGTAAGCTGTAAATGGAGTGCGTGCTTCAAACACTTTAATTTTATTGTTGGTAGAGGTCATAAAAATCCCTGCTTCCATTTCAAATTTCAGGTTCTCCTGTACCGGAACATACTGAATAGAATCTACATTAAATCCTTTGGGGAAAATTTCGGTAAGGGTAGGAACCAGTGTAGTATCACGAACAAGAATCCCCAATTGAACCGCCTTTGCTTCTGTCATTCCGGCTTCCAGCATCGAGTCGGTTAACATTCCTTCTTTACGTACAATGGGAGTAGAATCGTTCTTCACAAAATCAATCAGGGTATCGAAACTTGCAGTATAACGGTTGTATTTTTCTTTGAATGCCACCTGAGCTGTTCTAATGTCCTTTAAACGCTCAATAATCGCATCGTCACGACGTTCTTTTTCCTGTTCGAAACGGATTTTTTGATTAGGACTGTCCCACACTAAATAGGCTAATATTACAACAGCCACTATCAATAAAACCTGAAAAACTCTTTTCATTCTATCTAATTTAATAAGTTATTTCTGTGTTAACGATTTATTTATTTTCAAGACGCCACAAATTTATAAAAAAAAATACACCATTTTTGTTTTTAAAACTTTATTTCACGCCAATCCTGTATTTTGAATCGTTCCTGATTAACGAACGTTTTCAATGCCGTTTTGCGTATATTTTTACCGCATTTTTATTATGCTTGACACCCATTTACGCCAGTTAATTTTGTCGCATTTTCAGCATGCTCCAACGGCTGATCAGCAGAACGCCATTGCGGCTCTTTCGCAGTTTACCACCTTGGGAGATGATTTGGAGGTTTTGCTGCTCAACGGCTATGCGGGAACCGGAAAAACCACCCTGATCAGTGCCTACATAAAAACCTTGAAGGACCTTAAGCACCCTTTTGTACTTTTGGCTCCAACGGGGAGGGCTGCAAAGGTACTTTCAGGCTTTTCGGGCGAAAATGCATTTACCATACACAAAGAAATTTACCGGCAAAAAAGCAGTGCAGATACGTTCAGTGCATTCGACCTGAATTACAACAAGCATAAGGACACTATTTTTATTGTGGATGAAGCCTCCATGATTTCAAACACTCCCGCCGAACGCTCCATGTTTGGCAGCGGCATGCTTTTAGATGACCTTTTTCAGTACGTTTTTACAGGGCACCATTGCAAACTTATTTTTATTGGAGATACCGCCCAGTTACCCCCGGTAGGATCACAACTGAGCCCTGCACTGGACCTTGCACACCTGAGTGGCTATGGGTTTAGAGCAGCCGAAGTACAGCTTACCGAAGTGGTTCGTCAGGCCTTACAATCAGGCATTTTGTATAATGCCACCTTGTTGCGCAACCAAATAAATGCAGCGGTTGACGGGTACCCAAAACTAAAAACCACCGATTTTACGGATGTAAAAAGAGTCACCGGAGAATATTTGATTGATGCCATTCAGCAATCATACGACCACCAGGGCATTAACGAAACCTTAATTGTAACCCGCAGCAACAAACGCGCGAATCAATACAACCAGGGCATACGGGGCAGCATTTTGTACAAAGAAGCCGACATAACCAATGGAGACATGATTATGGTGGTGAAAAACAATTATTTATGGGCGGAAAAAATTCCCGAAATCAGTTTTATTGCGAACGGTGATATTGCAGAAGTACAAAAAGTAAATAACCGGCAAGAGTTATACGACATGCATTTCACCGACCTTTCGTTGCAGTTTCCCGGCAAGCAAAACATCGATGTAGACGTACGCGTTATAAATGAGGCACTATACGTGGATGGGCCATCGTTAAGTTACGAATCCACCAAGGAGTTTTATTTTAAAGTGCTGGAGGATTATGCCGACATTCCCAGCAAACGCAAGAGAAATTTAAAAATGCGGGAAGACAAGTTTTACAACGCGTTACAAATAAAATATGCCTACGCCGTTACCTGCCACAAAGCACAGGGCGGACAATGGAAAGATGTATACATTGACCTGGGATACGTTACCGAAGAAATGCTGAATGCCGAATACCTGCGCTGGATGTATACGGCGTTTACACGAGCTGTTGAAAATGTATATCTGGTCAATTTTCCCGACGCTTTCTTTGAATGAATTCCCAACATTATCTGTGGAAATCTCCTATCTTTATACCTCAAATTTGATAACATAACTTATGGCACAAAACTTTTTTAAACCTAACCGTCAGCAAATCATGTTTCAGGGAATTTTAGCCATTATTGCAGGTTCCCTTTTATTTATTTACCCTGATTCCCCCGAATTAATCATACGCTTTTTGGGTTTTTTGCTTTTATCCATGCTGCTATTTAATTTAATAACAGCGTACATGAATAAGAAAAAATACACCGATAATCCACTGTCCACCGTTGGGGGAGCCATTCTCCTGATTCTGGGCATTGCCCTTATCATTTATCCTCCATTTTTTGTGAAACTGTTTTTGGTTTTTGTTGGATTAGTACTGGTTATGGCAGGTTTTTCACAAATTCTGGTGGCCATTCAGTTCCGTTTGTTTCGCGGTTATTCGTGGATAAACCTGGTGATTGGAATTGCCGTATTGATGGGAGGTATATTTATCATCACCCGTCCCGGGGAGTCGGCAAGAGGTTTATCGAAACTAATTGGTTTGTTTGTTTTGCTGCATGGATTTTCGGAATTATTTCTATCCTCGCGCATTAAACATTTACAGAAAAACCGGGAGGGACATGTGGAGGATGTTAACTACGAAGAACTCGATTAAGCCCTTAATATTCACAGCACCAACCCACCCAACAAGGTGGGTTCTTTTTTAATTTCGGATAAATATTACCGCCCATGGAAGTTCAAATGGAGCAAAGCTGGAAAGCCCAACTGCAAAACGAATTTGAGAAACCCTACTTTGAACAACTCACCACCTTTGTTAAAAATGAATACCGGAAACACCCTGTTTACCCGCCGGGAAAAATGATTTTTAATGCATTTGAGCTATGCCCGTTTAATCAGGTGAAAGTGGTTATCATTGGGCAGGATCCCTACCACGGACCGGGACAGGCACATGGCTTGTGTTTTTCGGTGATGGATGGGGTTCCGTTTCCACCCTCGTTGCGCAATATTTTTAAAGAAATACATGCCGATACCGGGGCCCCCATTCCAGCTTCCGGTAATTTAACCCGATGGGCAGAGCAGGGCGTTTTGTTGTTAAATGCCACCTTAACCGTTCGGGCCAATCAGGCTGCATCCCATCAAAAAAAAGGCTGGGAAACTTTTACCGATGCTGCCATTAAAACACTGGCCGCACAAACATCGGGCATCGTTTTTTTACTGTGGGGAGCCTATGCACAAAAGAAAGCCGAAATGATTGATCCTCAAAAGCATTGCATATTAAAATCGGTGCACCCCAGTCCGCTATCTGCTTCGCGCGGTTTTTTTGGCAACCACCATTTTTCACGTGCCAACCAGTATTTAAAGGAGCTGGGGAAAACACCCATTCAATGGTAAGCAAACGCCCCGAAACATGAACATTACGGGGCGTTGTTGAGCTATACATTTAAATCGTACCGAAGGCGATCCAGCATAATGGGGATATCCTCGGGATCGATGTTTTTTTCCAGCATCAGCGGTTTGTCTTCTTTAAATACCTCCAAAAAGCTTTCGATGTTGTTGCCTTCCATTTTTACCGATTGCTGATAAAAGTTCAAGGCCTGTTTACGGTTGCCCAATACCCATTGCAAGTGCCCCGCATTTATTAAATCGTGCCGGTTTGGGGATGCCTCCACAATTTTTCCATAAAACTTTTCTGCTTGCTCATATTTTTCCAGCAAAAAGCTCACCCAGGCAATGGGCCGCCAAATACGAATATTGGTGGGGTCAAGGTATTCCAGCTTAAAATACCGTTTTAATGCTGCATTATAGTCTTTTAACTCGTAATAGCAGTTGCCAATGGAGAGTTGCATGGCCTGGTTATCGGGTTGAATCTGTTCGGCCTGTAAATAATACTCCAGTGCTTTTCCGGGCTTTTTTAACGACCGGTAGCATTGGGCAATTTTTCGTAGCGTCCAAAGGCTTTTACTTTGCAAAATATCCGCCTTCAGGTAGAGTTCCAGCGCCTGGCGGTAATCTCCGTTTTTCTGGTAGCAAAAACCGGTTTTCTGGTACAATTCTGCCTCCGGTGCTTTTTCCAGCAAATGTTCAAATATGCCAGCAGCGGCAAGGTAATGCCCTTTTAAAAAGTAGTACGAACCTATGTTGCGCCACACCGCTTCATCTTCTATTAACACGTGTGTAAACTGTTTATTGAAGAAGTTCAGTTTCCAGGTAAAAATATCGGATAGTTCATGTTTGGACGGATGCAGCTTAAACAGGCGATACAAGTCCTGAATGTATTGGTTGGAAATGTAAGCACTTGCCTTGTCCGGATCCACCACTGTCTGGTCTTGCTGCTCATCTCCCATTTGCCCCATCTCCGCCTCAATGGCAGAAGCCATCATGTTTTTGTAGGAGTCAGGAATTTGGCTCACACTAAAAATGAAGGAATACTTATCCGAATTGCACAAAAAGGAGGTATTGCTTAAGGCCTTTACAAAAGCCTCGTTGGATGCATTGCCGGTTACATATTCGGCATCGGGATGGTGCACGGAAAAGGGATACAACCAATTCACAAATTTGTTGAAGAAGGGAAAGGTTTTCAGTTGCGAAAAGGTACTCATAAATACATCAGCTCCTTCCATTTGCAGGTTGGAAAACTCTTCCATTTTTTTGGTCAGTCCGGGTACTTCATCAAACATGTCCTGCCAATCGGGGTTTTGCTCGTCCTGCATGTTCTCTCCCAGCAACTTATCCAGGTCCATTTTTTCACGTATGTGCGGACTTATTTTTGCTACTTCCGGCAAAATGTCTTCCTTAAGTTTTCGGGTAATTTCCTCCGTTTCTTTACTCTGTATGAGCTGTTTAAAAATATTTTCAATATTTTTTATCCGGCGTTTGTTTTCGGCCAGCAACTTTAACCGGTTTTGTATGCCGGGGTACAAGGGCAGCCGCTTGTCATAAATGTACAAGCCAATAAGCAACCCAACCAACGCGCGCTGTGCAATTTCTTCGTCGGGGTTTTCTACGGCATCAAATAACAAAAGCGCCTTCCTTTCATCAAAACATTGCATCAGGCTGAATGTTACTGCTGAAACGCTGATGCACTTTTCAAAAACCGGAATATCTTCCGATTTCAGTAAGGTATGCACCAGCTGCATTTCCTTTTCAGTGTAAAACCGGGTGGTCCACAACAACTGAAACAGCTTTTCGGCATTTCCCCAATACGGTTTATAATGGGCATGTGTTTCCTGTTTATCGGTGTTGCTTTCATCCAATTCGGCCAATTGAGCCAGCGAATAGTATTTTTCGAGATTCGCCAGCATATCTGCAGGTTTTTCGGTAAAATGCCTCACCTGGTCGGCTTGAATTTTTAGCAACGAATAATCGCTGTTTTCGTGCAGCAATTGCTGTTTTAATTCTTCCAGCAAGGTATAGGTTGACGTGAGCAGGTTCATGTAAATTTTATGCCTTTCCGGGTCATTTATCCCTTCAACAGTGTATTTTAACATAAACTTGTAGGTGGTTTGCAACTGCTCCAACCGGTTTTGGTAGTCGCCACTTTTCGTTTCGCTGCTGAGCCTTAAAAGTCCGTCAAAAGCATCTTTCAACATTTTGGAAGCTAAAAAAGCCGCTATCTCTTTGTACGTATCTATTATTTCTTTTTTCGTCACCTGGTATCGTTTTATCAAAGGTCTTCACTGACGCTTCGGCATTCACAATTCAATTTGCATGCCATGCCGTGGTTCAACTCCCGGGCTGAAATATTGGCAGGATAAGAGCAGTATTTTAACCTTTTCTGTCCGATTCGTAAACTTCCAACTCCTTAACCTTACCGGCATCCAACACAAAACGTACCATGGTACGTACCTGGTGGAAACCTGATTTTCCAAACGCCCCCGGATTTACATGCAATACGTTAGTTGTTTTGTCGAAAATCACTTTTAAAATGTGTGAATGTCCGCAAATAAACAGATCGGCTTTTGCTTTAAGCAGGCTGGCTTTTATTCCCGGGGCATACTTGCCCGGATATCCACCAATGTGCACCATGTACACATTGTTTTGCTCAACGGTAAATTGTTGCACCTCGGGCAGCCTGCGGCGTATATGGTGGTTGTCAATGTTTCCGTAAACAGCCCTTAAGGGTTTAAATGCCTCCAACTCATCCAACACTTTCTCGTTGCCAATATCGCCGGCATGCCAAATTTCGTCCACTTCCTTAAAAAACGAAAATACAGCTTCGTCTAAGTGTCCATGAGTATCAGAGAGCAGTCCTATTTTTTTCATTGCGTTAAAAGTAACAATTAATGCCCGTGGGCATAAAGTCAAATTCAGCAAAATAAATACAAAACTCAACTTAATTTGCAGTTTCTTTATAAATTTAAAATGGATTGATTCATACTTTGCATGTGATTAGGAAACATGCCTTTATGGTTCGTTCAGGTAACAGTACAAGGCAGGCATATTACATGCGGTTAGATGTTTTGAACGTTTGAAATAGGCGTTTAGCAACTGTTTTAAATGGTTTATGGATGTAAACCCGCGCGTTGTAACTGACACATGAAAATAATTTAAACATATGAAATACATCATTTTTCTCAGGCACGGAAAGGCTGAAAAATATGCCTTTGACAAGGTTGACTTTGTAAGAAATTTATCTTCCCGGGGCATTAACAATTGTGAGCTCATTTCTGATGTACTTAAAAAAAGTGGTATAATACCAAACGTTATTATTACCAGCCCGGCCAACCGAACCCTGCAAACAGCGCAGATATTTGCCGAAAACCTGGGCTTTAATCCCGCAAAAATTATTGCGCGCCAAAACCTTTACGACTATGTAGGAATTGGAGATATTCAGAATTTGCTGGAAGAACAAAATGACCAACATTCCACCCTTATGATTGTTGGACACAACCCCTGGATTACCAATACGGCATCCGGTTTCAGTAAAGAATTTTATAGGGAAATGCCAACTACCGGGATGGTTGTACTTGCTTTTGATGTGCACCATTGGAAAGAAGTGGAACCAAAATCCGGTAAACTGGAGATTTTTGAATATCCTAAAAAGTACGAATAAGCAGGGGACTGCCTTACGCTAAACCAGCCTCAAAAAACCACTTTTAATTTTTAAAAGGAAATGTATACTTTTGCGGCGGTAAAAAATTAACTACAAAATATATGGCGAGTACAGCTGATTTTAAAAACGGAATGTGTATTGAATTTAAGGAAGGCCTTTATACCATTATACAATTCCAGCACGTGAAGCCAGGCAAAGGACCGGCTTTTGTACGTACGAAATTAAAAAACGTAACCACCGGTAAAGTCATTGACAATACCTTTACTTCAGGTGTAAAAGTAAATGAGGCACGCATCGAACGTCGTCCGTACCAGTTTTTGTACAAAGACGATTTAGGCTACAACTTTATGCACTCAGAAACTTTTGAACAAATGCCGCTGGCCGAATCTTTAATTTCGAACTACCAGTTTTTGCAGGAAGGCGCAAGTGTTGAAATTGTTGTACATGCAGATACCGAAACTCCACTGTTTGTGGATTTACCCCAGCACATTATAGCTACCATTACATACACCGAGCCCGGCTTAAAAGGGGATACGGCTACCAACACCCTAAAGCCCGCTACCATTGAAACCGGTGCAAATGTGATGGTTCCTTTGTTTATAAACGAAGGAGATGCCATTAAAATTGACACCCGCGATGGCTCCTATGTAGAGCGCGCAAAAGTGTAAGATTTTCCCCAAAGGTGCTCTGCCAGCGCTTATAGGCACCTTCAAAACATACCATATTTAATGTCCGGTTTTTAGCCGGACATTTTTTTTGTGAGGTGGCGCTTCCCCCTGTGTGGGTTTAGGGCGAACAGGATATTTTCATACCTTTAGTGAAAATCTCAGGGTATGCCACAACTTTTGCTCTCGGACATTTACAAACAACAAAAATCCGATCAGGATATTTTTCAGGAACTCATGCCCTTTCGGGTACAGGAGATACTGTTGGTTGCCAATCCGTACGACGCCTATTCCATTACCAGCGATGGTAAATTTTACAGCCAGGTATTTAGCGAATATCGCCACCTTAACCTATACTCCTCTCCACACATTACCAGCGTATTTTCGGGCAGCGATGCCCTTAAAAAGCTGAAACAAAACAATTACCAACTGGTAATTATTATGGCCGGGCTCGATAAGCAGGCTCCGCTCCAACTGGCCAAAGAGGTAAAAACCATTGAGCCCCACGTGCCGCTTATATTGCTTATTAACAACAACAGCGACCTGGCCTATTTTAAAGATGTGGGCCACAAAAGCATTTATATAAACAATGTTTTTGTGTGGAATGGCGACCCTAAGGTATTTTTAGCCATGACCAAAATGGTGGAGGATTCCATCAACATTAAAAATGACACCAAACTGGGGGAAGTACGGGTAATTTTACTGATTGAAGATTCGGTAAAATACTATACGCGCTACCTGCCAAAATTGTACGCCCTTATTATGCTGCAAACGCAAAGCATTATACAGGAGCGGGCTGCCGACGATATGCACCGCATGCTGAAAATGCGGGCTCGTCCTAAAATTGTGCTTTGCTCTACGTACGAAGAAGCGGCCTCCATATTTGACCAGTACAAAAATTACCTGCTCTGCGTAATCTCTGATGTTTCGTTTGAAAAAGATGGCGTAAAAACACAGGACGCCGGCGCTCAATTGTTGCAATACATAAAGTCCAATGTAGAAGTTCCCTGCCTGATGCAATCTTCCGACATTACCAATAAGGAAAAAGCTGAAGAATTGGAGGTAGATTTTATTTCGAAAAATTCGGAAACACTGGAGCATGAATTGCGTAACTTTTTAATGGAAAAATGCGGTTTTGGCGATTTTATTTTTCGCAACAGTCGCAACATGGCCATTGATAAGGCACGCAACTTAAAGGAGTTTGCCGAAAAGCTGGCGACCATACCCCCCGAGTCGCTGCTGTTTCACAGCCGGCGGCAGGGCATTTCAAAATGGTTGATGGCACGCGGAGAAATATCCCTGGCAAAAAAACTCAGCCCCATCCGAATCGAAGATTTTCAAAGTACTTCTGAACTACGGAAAAATACCCTTAAAATGTTTGACAAAGCCCGTTTCGAT
>JAUIMD010000574.1 GCA_030433225.1 Bacteroidia bacterium | reverse complement strand
TCCTGAATGCCTCCATTTTGGCAATGCACCGGTCCCTGACCAAACTAACCCCACAGCCGGACCATATTATTGTGGATGGAAATCGCTTTAAACCTTTTAAAGAAATTCCCTACCAAACCATTGTTAAAGGAGATGGAAAATTTTTAAGCATTGCGGCTGCATCGGTACTGGCCAAAACGTTTAGAGACGACCTTATGAAACAGTATCACCTCCAGTTTCCTATGTATAAATGGGACCGCAATAAAGGCTATCCCACCAAGGCACATCGCATGGCCATACGTGAACATGGCGCGTGTTACCTGCACCGGCAAAGCTTCCAGTTGCTCGACAATCAACTTACACTGGATTTTAAATAGGCCCTATTCCTACTTCAGCTTTACCTGCTTTATAAAAATAGCATCCAGCCATTTATCGGGCAACAACCATTTAATAAACACCATAAACCGGGCGGTTGTAGTAATACGATAGCGTGTTTTAGGTTTTTTAGCCGTTAACGCCCGGTAAATGAGTTGCGCCACTTCTTCAGGTTTTGCCCGTTCCTTCTTCTGAAAATCGCGGTTAAAAAAATTCATTGCGTTTTTTATCACCGTATCGTATACGCCATCCGGTTCAGGAATCACCATTTTTTTGCGGGTTACCTGCCCAAAGTTTGACGCAACAGGTCCGGGTTGGATGGAAATTACTTTTATGTGTTGACTGGCCAGTTCCATGCGCAGCGAATCAGAAATGGCCTCCACCGCAAATTTCGAAACGCTGTACCAGGCACCAAGAGGAAGCGAAACAATCCCGGCAATGGACGAAATATTAACAATACGCCCATCCTCCGATTGGCGCAATAAAGGCAGGGTTGTACGTATCACCCGCGCAAGGCCTAACACATTTGTTTCCAGTTGTTTTTGAATCATATCATCGCTAATGTATTCAAACACCCCAAACAGCCCAAATCCGGCATTGTTAATAACGGCATCCAGGTGACCATTTTCTTCCTGAATGCGATTCACTACAGCGTCAATCGTTTCCTGCAGCGTTACGTCCAGGGCATAGGTAAAGGCACCCATGCTTTCGAGGTCTTTCAGGTTTTCTGCATTTCGCGCCGTAGCATATACTTTCCACCCCTGCTGCACCAGGTATTTTGCTGCTGCCAGGCCAATACCCGACGAACTTCCTGTGATTAACGCGGTTCTTTGCTTCATGTGTTCCTGTTTATTCAATATTTGTACCCTTACAACTGCTTAAGCGGCTTAAGGTTTAAATGCGGCCAGGGCATCGGCCACTACAAAGGTGCTACCGCCAATAAAAATCACATCATTTGGTTCGGCATGTTCCCTTGCATTTTGTACCGCTTCAGCCACGCTTTCCTGCTCGGTAAAACTCAGGTGAAGCGTACGGGCTGCGGTGGCAAGCCGGGCAAGCTCCATGGCACGGGGAATGTTTGCCCGGGTAAGATAAAACTGTGCAGAGGGCGGAAACAGCCCCAATATCTCCTCCGCGTTTTTTTCATTAACCAAGCCTAGTACAAGGTGGTATTTGGGTGCTTTCAACTGGCGCAACGACTCAACCACATAAGCAAGCCCCTCGCGGTTGTGTCCGGTATCGCAAACCACCAGTGGGCGTTGGGCCAACTCCTGCCAGCGCCCCTGCAAACCCGACGTACCCGTTACATTGGCAAGGCCCGAATGTATGTGTTCTGGAGGGATAGCAAACGTATTGGAAAGCAGGTTAAGAGCACTCAAGGCGGTTATGAGGTTTTGCCTTTGGTAACTGCCCAACAAATCAATCCGATAGGTGATAATTCCCTCCGCTTGTTGCAGGGTCAGCTCCTGAAGGCCATCTTTTAAGCAGGCATTTAAGAGCGCATACTGTTGGCTGGCAAAGTAAAGTTGAGTGTTGCGGCTTGCTGCGGTTTCCTCAAAAACCGAAGCCGTATGTGGACTAAACTCCCCCACCACCACCGGTATTTGTGGTTTAATTATTCCGGCCTTTTCCCGGGCAATTTCGGGCAGCGAAGTACCCAAAAACTGGATATGATCCAAGCCAATATTGGTAATAACCGAAAGTACGGGTGTAATAACATTGGTAGAATCGAGTCGTCCTCCCATTCCTACTTCAATAATGGCAACATCCACCGCCTCTTGCTTAAAATAACAAAAGGCCATGAGTACCATCAACTCAAAAAAGGAG
>JAUIMD010000573.1 GCA_030433225.1 Bacteroidia bacterium | reverse complement strand
CAGCGTATCAAAGGCCAGCGATGACTTTCCCGAACCGGAAACCCCGGTAATAACTACCAGCTTTCCGCGTGGAATATTTACGTCAACATTTTTGAGGTTATGAACGCGTGCGCCTTTAATTTCTATAGAGTGGTTGCTTTTTTCCGTTTGCATGGAGAAGTTTTAAAATTCGGGTAATGTTGCCTGACCTTTACCCTGCTAGTTGGTATGTATTTGCTTAAATGCCGGTGGTAATGGTTTCCAGCAAAAGTTCCAGGTATGCAATGTTCTGGTCAAAAAACGCTTTTTCGGCTAAAATAGTTTCCGGGGTTTGGCAATAGGTTCCATCCCCAATTTCATGTCCTACCTGTTCAATCATTCCGGCAACAGATGCTGGCGTTACTTCAAGGTGAAACTGAAGGGCAAGTACCCGGTTGTTCCAGATAAAGCCCTGGTTAGGAAATTCGTTGGTGGAGGCGATGTGGGTCGCTCCCGCCGGAATATCGAAGGTGTCACCGTGCCAGTGAAATACCGGGGTTACCGGTGGAAGTTCCTGCAAGGCTTCCGGCAGGTTTTGAAACGATACCGGAAACCAACCGATTTCCTGAGTGGAGCCATGCCGTGCCTGTGCCCCTAAGGCTTGCGCCAGAAATTGTGCGCCCAGGCAAATGCCAATGGCCGCCTTGTTGGCTTCAATCGCCTGCTTAATAAACGCTTTTTCTGCTGGCATCCAGTCAAAATGTGCATCATCATCAAAACTCATGGGGCCTCCCATAATCACCAAAAGGTCAAAGTCGGGTGTTGCCGGTGGAAGCTCGCCCTCATAAAACCGGGTGTACCGGATGCTGTGCCCGTTTTTTTCTGCCCATGAGGCAATGGCGGCGGGTCCTTCGAATGAAACGTGTTGCAGGCAATGGATTTTCATGCGTTTGTATTGTTTTGTAGTATTTCTTTTTTTACGTTTTATCCAGGGTAAAAACTGCTGTGGCAGCATGCCGGTCGGCCAGGTGTATGTTGGTTTTGTGAGCCAGGCCGTTAAAAGTTTCCAGCACCAGCTCAGGGGTATTGTTTTCGCCTGAAAGATGCGATAGAATAAGCAGTTGCAGGTCGTTTTTCATGTGTTGTTCAACCAACTCGGCCGACTGTTGGTTAGAGAGGTGACCAACCTCGGAGGCCACCCGCTTTTTTAAAGGCCATGGATAGGGGCCTTTCAACAGTAAATCGTCGTCGTAGTTGCTTTCTAAAAAAGCGGCATCGCACAAGGAAAAATGCGTTTTTACATTGTCGCAGGCCTCGCCAATGTCTGTCATTACCCCAATGTGGTGGGTGTCCACCTCAATTCTGAAGCTACAGGGGTCAGCCGCATCGTGTTTTTTGATAAAGGGGTGCACGGTAATGCTGTTGATTTGTACTGGCTTACCGGGTTCAAAAAGACGGTAGTTACCGGGCCTGCTGCTTTTCCAGGTATGTTGAAAGGTGGAAGAAGTCATGTACACCGGTATGTTGAACTGCTTTGCCAAAACCCGAACACCCCGCATGTGATCGGAATGTTCGTGAGAAATAAAAATGGCCCGCACTTTGTGAATGTCGAGCCGGGCCCCGGCCATGCGCAGCAGCACTTGTTTACGAAAAATGCCCACATCCACCAAAATGGCATCCTGCTCGTTTCCTACATAATAACAATTTCCATTGCTTCCTGACGCAATGGCACACATCTCAACCATTTCAGCAAAATTTCGGGCAAAGATAAAGGAAAAGCGGCAAGTTCGGGAATGAAAAAGGCTCCTTTCGGAGCCTTAAAGCGTGTATTTTTTGGCGTTAAAATGCCGGAAATCCAATGCCAATGGTGTAAGGGTTCATTACGGGGCCCCGATCGCTGCGGAACATTTCTGAGGCAAAATAATTTCCATACAAATAAATGGCACCGTAGCCGAGGCGCACTGTTCCCCCGTAGCGGAAAGGAGCCAGGTAAAAGTCGCTGAAGTTTTTGTCTTTGTTGCCGCCGTGTTTCACTTTGGTGTGCGAGCCCAGCTTAATGCCGCCTATGGCACCTACCTGCACGTACAGGGGCGAATCGCCTGAAGTGAGGTGCACTTCTAATAGCAGGGGCACGGTGAGGTACGATGCTACCAGTTTGGTTTTTTCTACGTAACCATAGCCTTCAATTTCTTCGGTAAAAACGGGTTCAACCATGTGGTCGCCT
>JAUIMD010000023.1 GCA_030433225.1 Bacteroidia bacterium | reverse complement strand
TCGAAACGATTTTGAAGAGTTTGACCTGATTATTGGCATGGACGAAGAAAACATGCTGAACCTCACCAGTATGGCCTGGACGGATGCCACAGAGGCCAAGCTGCATAAAATGACGGATTTTTGCACCCGGTACCCGTACGATGCGGTACCTGATCCGTACTATGGTGGCGAGCAGGGGTTTGAATTGGTGCTCGACCTGCTTGAAGATGCCTGCGAAGGACTGATTGAAAAGCTGGAGAATGAACCCTGACCTGTTGCATAAAACGCTTGAATCACATTTTGACGAACCCATACGCCAACGCGGCTCGGTGGGGGGTGGGTGCATTGCCAATGCTGAGTTTATGACCTTTGCATCGGGCCTGAAGGTATTTGTGAAAAGTGGCTTTGCTCAAAACATGTTTCGTAAGGAAGCCAACGGTTTGCGCGAGCTGGCGCAGGCAGGGGCAGTCCGTATTCCCAAAGTATTGTTGGTAGGCGACGAATTTTTAGTGCTGGAATTTTTAAAAGGCGGCACCAAAGCAAGGGATTTTTTTGAGGTGTTTGGTCGCCAGCTGGCTGCCATGCACCGCCACACCCACCTGCATTTTGGCTTTTACGAAGACAATTTTATTGGAGCATCGCCTCAATCCAACCTGGCCGGGAACAAAGCTCAAACGGACTGGCTCACGTTTTTCTACGAAAACCGGCTGCTGTTTCAGTTTAAAATGGCGGAACAAAACGGGCATGTTGATGCCGGATTTCGGGCTGATTTTAATGCACTGGAAGCTAAATTGTCTTCAATTCTTGAGGGTTCAGAGGAACCTCCCACCTTGTTGCACGGCGATTTATGGGGCGGAAATTACATGACCGATAAAGCCGGGCAACCGGTATTGATTGACCCCGCTGTGTACTATGGTCACCGCGAGGCCGATTTGGCCATGACCTATGTTTTTGGCGGTTTTCAAACGGCCTTTTACACCGCCTATCAGCATGCTTATCCACTAAAAGAAGGGTGGGAATATCGTTTGAATGTGTATAAACTGTATCATATCCTCAATCATTTAAATATCTTTGGCTCCGGGTACTACCAAGAGGCCCGCTCGTTGATTCAATTTTATCTGCGTTAATGGAAAAATTTAAAGCCTGGATGCATGCCTTTCGGCTGCGAACATTACCGCTCTCCTTTTCCAGCATCATTAGTGGTGCCGCTTTGGCATCGGTGACTGGTAAATTTGATGGAGCCTTGTTTGGGCTTGCATTGCTTACCACCTTGTTTTTACAAATTTTGTCGAACCTGGCCAACGACTACGGCGACCATGTAAGTGGGCTGGATAACGAAAAGCGCATAGGGCCGCAACGCGCCGTCCAATCCGGTCTTATTTCAGCCGGAGAAATGAAAAATGCATTGGTTGTATTTTCCATCCTCAGCTTTGTTACAGGTGTGGTGCTGGTGCTAAAGGCCTTTGGGCGCGAACAGTTTTTGGGAGTGCTCCTGTTTATTTTGCTGGGGCTGGCTTCCGTTTGGGCAGCCATTTCGTACACCGTAGGTAAAAAACCCTATGGCTACAGCGGATTTGGCGATGTGTTTGTGTTTGTGTTTTTTGGATTGCTTGGCGTGGCCGGCAGTTATTTTTTGTTTGTGCATTCCCTTAACTGGAGGGTGTGGATGCTCGGAGCAGCCATTGGGTTGTTCTCAACCGGAGTACTCAATGTGAATAACATGCGCGACATTGCCAACGACCGCGAGTCGGGCAAGCATTCCATCCCGGTAAGGCTTGGGTTGGAAAAGGCAAAAATGTACCATTATGGACTTATTTCACTGGGCATTGTAGCGGTAACTGCCGTGCTCATCCATTACCGCTTGTGGTGGGCTTTGTTTGCTTACCCCCTGTTTGTGTGGCACTTGTATTCGGTGCTCATTAAATCTTCCAAACAAATGGATAGCGAACTGAAAAAACTCTCTTTGTCCACCTTTTTTCTGTCTTTTTTGCTGCTGCTGAATGTGTGGTTTTTGTAAGGGTAATGTGTTGTAACAGAAAAGGATGACAAGTGGCGATAATTTAGATTTTTTCTTACAAAAAAAATGAAGAAATTTGCCTGACTTTTAAACGTGATTTCAATAAAAATTTAAAATACAAATTAGATGATCAAGAGTGCATTACAAGTTGCCCGTGCAGCTTACCAGCCCAAGCTTCCTAAAGCATTAAAAGGAGCCGTAAAATTAGTGGATGGCGCCAAAACCGAGTCGGTAGCCGACCAGGCTGAAGTAGCCAAACTATTTCCACACACCTATGGCATGCCTACTATTACCTTTGAATCCACCGATGCTGCTACCGATTACCCGGTGGTAAACGTAGGGGTAATTCTTTCGGGAGGTCAGGCACCCGGTGGTCACAACGTAATTTCCGGTATTTTTGATGGATTGAAAAAACTGAATCCAGCCAATAAATTATACGGATTTTTAGGCGGCCCCGGTGGTTTGGTAGATCATAAATACATGGAGCTAACTGCCGATGTAATTGACGAGTACCGCAATACGGGTGGTTTTGATATTATTGGCTCAGGTCGTACCAAACTGGAAGAAGAATGGCAGTACGATAAAGGTGTTGAAATTTGTAAGGACTTAGGCATCAACGCCATTGTAATTATTGGTGGAGACGATTCCAACACCAACGCCTGCGTGTTGGCCGAATATTATTTGAATAAAAAAGCCGGAATACAGGTAATTGGTTGCCCTAAAACCATTGACGGTGACCTGAAAAACGAAATGATTGAAAGCTCATTTGGTTTTGATACTGCCTGTAAAGTGTACAGCGAGTTGATTGGAAACATTCAGCGCGATTGTAACTCCGCTAAAAAATACTACCACTTTATTAAATTAATGGGACGTTCTGCCTCGCACATTGCTTTGGAGTGCGCCTTGCAAACGCAACCTAACATTTGCCTTATTTCGGAAGAAGTAGAGGCCAAAAAACAAACACTGGGTGAAATTGTAGATTACATTTGCTCGGTTATTATGAAGCGTGCCGAAAACGGTGAAAACTTTGGAACCATCTTAATACCTGAAGGATTAATTGAGTTTATTCCTGCTATGAAGGTACTGATTGGTGAGCTGAACGACCTGTTGGCACACAACGACGATTTTAATGCCTTAGAAACTCAGGCCGAAAAGACCGCTTACATTGTGAGCAAAGTTTCTGCTGAATCCGGTAAAGTATTCCAAAGCCTTCCAGCCGGTATTGCGGCCCAGTTAACCCTGGATCGTGACCCGCATGGAAACGTTCAGGTTTCGCGCATTGAGACCGAAAAACTGTTGATTGAGATGGTGGAAAACCGCCTGAAAGTTTTAAAAGAAGAGGGAAAATACGTGGGTAAATTCTCTGCTCTGAACCACTTTTTTGGTTATGAAGGACGTTGTGCTGCTCCTTCAAATTTTGATGCAGATTATTGTTACTCTTTAGGGTATACTGCTTCGGTGTTAATCTCAACCGGAAAGAGCGGCTACATGTCGTCGGTACGTAATACCATTAAGCCTGCAGACGAGTGGATTGCCGGTGGTGTACCCGTAACCATGATGATGAACATGGAGCGACGTCACGGTAAAATGAAACCGGTAATTCAAAAAGCGTTGGTAGAGCTGGATGGAGCACCCTTCAAGTTGTTCACCAGCAAGCGCGAAGAGTGGGCAGAAAAAACCAGTTATGTTTATCCCGGTCCTATCCAGTACTGGGGACCAAGCGAAGTGGCGGATTTAACCACTAAAACGCTGATAGCTGAACAAGGATAAAACCAAACTCAGATACTCGATACGAAGGGCTGCTCCAATTGGAGTGGCCCTTTATTTTGGGCTACAATAGGATGGAATGAACGTGTTTTTTGGCCTGATCTTTGTATCGTGTTCGGTAGTTACGAATCTAATACTACTGTTATGAAAACACTGGTCTCTTTTTTATCCATCCTTCTGTTTACTTCATGTTTTTCCACCTACCAAATGAGCAATTTGCTGGGCAGTTATTATGCCGTAAAAATTGATGCAGATCGTTATGAGGTTACGTATGAAGGAGAATCCTCGGCAACTGCCGGGTACGTAAAGTCCATATTTTTATACCGTTGTGCTTATACTGCAATGGAGGCAAATTGTGCATACTTCATCATTTTAAGCCAGGAAGAGGGGGAAGTCAGGAAAGTTATAAAAACCAGGGCAAGTTATTTTGTTTACGAAGAGGATATTCCGGTTGAGGTATGCCCCAATTACTACCGCTCGGGCGTAATACAGGTAATGCGCTATGTGCCTGAAAATTATGATGGAACGGTCTATCATGCCAGAGACATTGTAAGCTCTATGGATGACCAACCCAAAAGCGACATAAAAACCATTTTCTAATAGCTGAACCGTAAAACAGCATCTGGCAAAAACTCCGCCTTTAAAATCAGGAGTTTTTTATTACCAAACCAATGCAATTTTAAAGGTGCAGGCAGGCGGTGTGAACCCGGTAAAAAAGTCGGAAGGTTCGTAGTAAAAGCGAATGCTTCCGGGTACAAAATCAAAGGAAATGGTTTCTGTCCAGCTGGCCTCCTCGTTGTTGTAATAAATGTCGAATGGCAGCGGTACCTGGTATTCCATATCGGTATTAAAATTTTGCATCAAATATCCCACAATAACCCCCTCGTTGTATACAAAAGTGGTAAGGTCAGAATAGGAGACATCCGCATAAAAATAGGCCTGGTCATCCGACAAAATCCATTGGTCAACCGTAAAATATGCGATGGAGAAATTGGCCGATCCGTTTTCTCCGGGAGGCCCCATTGGCCCTTCAGGCCCGGTACAGCTTAAAAAAAGTGCAGAACATGCAAGCAGAAACGTAAGAATTTTTTTCATAGGGAGTATGTTTTTTTATGAAGCTAAAAGTAATTAAAAATGGAGTTTTCGGGTTAACCGCAAATGTTATACCATACTTGCTCCACAAAAGGGTTAAATTAGCATGTACAGTTATATGCGTGTTTTGGGCATTAGCTACAAAGCCATCCTAATTTGTTAAAAAAAACTCAATTCCTGAACAAAAAACCTTTCAGGATATTTTGAAATACAGTACTTAACATTGAACGAAAACCCTGCAAATAACTATGGCAGAAACGCATGTGTCATCCTTAAAAAGGTTTTGGGGCCTGTTAAAAATTTACAGGCTCGACCTTCGGCAAATCTATATTTTTGCCATTTTTAACGGGCTCATTAACTTATCATTGCCGCTTGGAATACAGGCCATTGTAAATTATCTGCAAACCGGCGAAGTAACCAACACCTGGTATTTGATGGTGGCTTTTGTATTGGCGGGTATTTTACTGGCAGGTGTTTTACAGGTATTGCAAATTCGTATTGTGGAAAATATCCAGCAGGACCTGTTCACCCGGTCGGCATTCGAATTCTCTTTTCGCATTCCTAAAATATCGTTTATCCACCTGGATAAAGTGCACATGCCCGAGCTGGTTAACCGTTTTTTTGACACGTTGACTATTCAAAAAGGACTGCCCAAAATTCTTATCGATTTTTCTCTGTCAGGATTTCAAATCGTATTTGGCTTGCTGCTGCTTACTATTTACAGCCCGGTGTTTATTTTTCTGGGCATTGCCATGGCCCTGGTTTTTTGGCTGGTAACCCGCATCATTGGGCCTAAGGGAATGGCTACCAGTTTGAAGGAAAGTAAGTACAAGTACAACATGGCGCACTGGCTGGAAGAAATGGCGCGGGTAAACAGGGTGTTTAAGCTCAACTCCAAAAGCAATTTCCACCTCGATAAAACCGACGATATTGTAACGGATTACATCAGTTCACGTGAATCGCATTTTAAAGTACTGCTTAATCAGTTTAAAATTTTCATTGGTTTTAAGGTGCTCGTAGCGGCATCGTTATTGGTGCTGGGAGGTGTTTTGGTGTTCAGGGAACAAATGAACATTGGTCAGTTTGTGGCGGCCGAAATTGTAATCATCCTGATTATTAACAGTGTGGAGAAGATTTTGGGCACCATTGAGGTTATTTATGATGTGCTCACCGCCTTTGAAAAAATCGGGTACATCACCGATCTTCCGCTGGATAATGGACATGGAAGCGCCGCCCTAACCCCGGAAAAGGGGCTGTCCGTTAAAGCAGAAAATATTTCTTTTGGCTTTGATCCGGGCGAAAATAAAATTTTAAACAAGGTCAGTTTTGAAATAGGGCACAACGAAAAGGTGGTGCTGGCCGGTGAGTCGGGGGCCGGTAAAACCACGTTGATTCAGCTCATAGCGGGCATACATAATGTGGATGAAGGCCTGTTGCGCATTAACGGAATCCCGCTTGAAAACTACCAGCGCGATGACCTTTTCAGCAATGTGGGGGTATTTTTTCCACCCAACCAAATTTTTGAAGGAACCATCAAAGAAAACATCGATTTAGGGAGAAACATTCCCGATAAAAAAGTGCAGGAGGTGGTGGAGGTACTGGGCTTGCAGGCCTACATTAATGAACAATCCAAGGGTATAAACAGCATGGTGGATAGCGGTGGCAGACGCCTGCCGGATAGCATTATACCTAAACTTTTGTTTGCCCGTATTTTGGTGGGCGATCCCAAATTATTGCTGCTGGAGGAACCCCTGCACTTTGTGGCAGAGGAAGAAAAGAAACGAATTATTGAATACGTGATGGATAAAAAACGAAACTGGACGGTACTGGTGATTTCCGATTTTACTTATTGGGCCAAACATGCCGACCGTATTGTTACTATTCCCTAACAAAAGCCAGCCTTTATGTTAAACATTTCAGAAAATAGCATTTCCCATTTGGTGGACATTGAGAAGTTCAAGGCCTATTCGCTGCTGAGGAACCATCACATCCGCAACCTTACCTTATGGTTGCTTTTTGCCTTATTAATAGCGGCACTCATTGCGTTGCTACTGCCCTGGACCCAAAACATAACCGCCAAGGGGTACGTAACCACGCGATCGCCGGAACAACGGCCACAAGCCATTCACAGCATTATTGCGGGAAGGCTCGAAAACTGGTTTGTGCAGGAAGGGGATTTTGTGGAGGCCGGAGATACCATTGCGTATATTTCGGAGGTGAAAAGCGAGTATTTCGACCCCGATTTAATTGCACGTACCAACGAACAGGTGAGGGCTAAAGAGCAAAGCATTACTTCGTACGACCAAAAAATCAGTGCCCTGCAAAACCAGTTTTTGGCGCTGCAGGAAGCCCTTACTTTAAAAACGCAGCAGAACCTGCTGAAAATGACGCAAACCGAGAATAAAATAAAAATGGACAGCATCGATTTGGTGGCCTATACTACCAATCTTGAAATTGCCCGCAACCAGCTTTCACGTACCCGTGAGCTTTACGATAAAGGTTTGAAAACCCTGAGTGAATTGCAGGAAAAGGAGCTGAAACTCCAAAATGTTGGGGCAAAAGTTAACGTGCAGGAGAACAAGCTTTCCAACCAAAAGAACGAGCTTACCACGCTAACTATCGAAATGCTGGCCATAGAAAAGGAATATGCGGATAAGCTGGCCAAATCACAATCCGATCAGCAATCGGCCATTTCGGCAAAAATGGAAGCCTTAGCCGAACTTTCAAAACTTAAAAACCAATTAAGCAATTACCAGGCACGTAAAGATTTGTATTTTATTACCTCCCCTCAATCGGGTTACATCACCAAAACCATAACAAAGGGTATTGGCGAAACCATTAAAGAAGGAGCAGATATTGCCACCATTATGCCATCGAATTACGAGCTGGCGGTGGAAGTGTACCTGAAGCCGCAGGATTTGCCCCTGATTAGCATTGGCAGTAAATCCACCCTGCGTTTTGATGGATGGCCGGCCATTGTGATTAGTGGATGGCCCGAGTCGGCCACGGGTGCCTTTTACGGCAATGTTGTGGCCATTGATCGTTTTATTGGCGATAATGGATTGTACCGGGTACTAATCAGTCCATCCACTGAAAAAGAATGGCCAAAGGAATTACGGGTGGGAACGGGTGTGCAGGGATTCATGCTTCTCAAAAACGTTCCTTTATGGTATGAATTGTGGCGAAAACTCAACGGTTTCCCCGCTGATTATTATCAAAGTAGTGGCAAAGATTCTGAAGATGTGAAACGCAAAGCCCCCATTAAATCTGTAAAATAATATGCGCAAAGCCTTTATTTACTTTTTTGTGCTGGGAGTCTGCCTCCTCTTACCCTTTGCCGGGTTTGCACAGGACAGTACACGTATTTTGTTCTACAACGAATTTATCGAGAACATTTTCAGTTACCACCCCATTGCTCAAAAGGCAGAATTAAACCTGGAAAAAGGAAGGGCGGAATTGCTATCGGCCAAAGGTGCGTTAGACCCCGTGGTGAACGCGGGCTGGGACCAAAAACAGTTTGACGGCAAGGAGTATTACAATAAATATGGGGTAAAACTTAAAATTCCAACTCCCATTGGAGTAAGCGTGGTGGGTGGATACGATAAAGCTGAAGGATACTACCTGAACCCTGAAAATACCACCGGTGAAGATGGTTTGTGGAACGTTGGGGTAGAGGTGGACGTGTTGCAGGGAGTGCTGAACAACGAACGCCGCATTAGCATTAAACAGGCCGAAGTATTTAATGCCATGTCCGTTTTGGAAAGACGCCTGCTGTTACAGGATTTAGTTTTTGACGCTACCCAAGCCTATTTAATCTGGCAGCAGTATGAGGCCATTCGCCAGGTATTGGATGAGAACATTCGTATTGCGGAAGAATACAAACAGCATACCGTTCAGTCGTATTTGCAGGGTGAGAAAACTACGATGGATACCCTGGAGGCGGCTACCTTATTGCAGGATGCCATAAGCTGGCAGCAGAAAAACAGCATGGGATTGAGCAAGGCACGGCAGATGCTTGAGAATTTTCTATGGTTTGAAGGAAGCCCGGTTGCCTTGCAGGAGGCCACCACCCCCGATGATTACACCCGCCATTTTGTGCACGTAAACAACCTGTCTTCGGTTGATCTTTCCGGACATCCGCTGTTGCTCTCCACCGAAAATAAAATTACCTATTACGAGCTGGAGCAAAAATTAAAGCGCGACAAACTAAAGCCGAAATTAAAGGTGAAATACAATCCGCTCATAAATGCCGGTGGAGATGATGCCGGATTTTACCCTACTGATAATTACAAATTGGGGCTTGAGTTTTCTACCCCCATTTTGTGGAGAACGGAGCGGGGTGAGATTGACAAAGGAGAAATCAAAATTCAGGAATACGAACTGGAACTGCTGAACAAGACCAACGAACTGAACAATAAAATTGAAAACAGCAGCATTCAACTGCAACTGAAGCAAGCGCAATACGAGCTGATGCAACAAAACGTAGCGAGCTACAAAACATTGATGGAAAACGAAAACGAGAAGTTCCGCTATGGAGAAAGCTCTGTTTTTCTTTATATCAAACGCCAGGAAAAATACATCACCGGCCAGTTGAAACTCATCGAAATTCAAATCGATTATCAAATGGAGTTGCTTACGTATCTATACCTGACGAACCAGTTGATTTAGGTATCCGCTAATTACAACTGAATGTGGATGTGATCATCGTGCCTAACCGCACGGCAGCCCTGAAATCGGATTCGCTTATCGTGTACTCCCAGTCTTTCTTTTAAGTGAGGTTCTATAAATATTTTTCCAAAGCCCGGAGAATCCAAAATTGCTTCTAAAAGCAATCGGGTTCCGAATTCTGAAAATTGAAGTTGTTTATTTATTTTTCCAAGGGTCAGGTATTTGGGGTAATCATACTGAAAGTATCCTTCCTTCTTACAATATGCAGTTTGGTCAAATTCATTTTCTTTTGGTCCTTCAAAAACACCATAACCACTGATTGATTTACTCTTATTCACGATCTCTCCCTGTTTGTTTTCGTACACCAAACTCAGGTCGATTTTGTTCCCATCATAGTGACTTAAATGCGGCAACAATGGGAATTGGTTTAAAAATGGAAAACAGGCGTCCAAATACCGAACCTGAATTGAGGGCTGTGTTAGCTTGGAATTATTAGAAAGGTGTAGGAGTTGCGAATTTAATTCGGGTGTAACATAATTTCGATTGAATAAGGTCGTAATTGGACTCGCAGGTTTTAAATTTTCATTCGTAGATACTTTTACTCTTCCACCGAAAGGGGCAAGTACAGGAACAATTAAAAACGTAGCACTGGTATAAATAAGTACAAAAACGTATACTGTTTTAAATCTTATTTTATCAGGTAATTTGCCTGCAACCCAGACCGAAAGCAAATAAACTATTCCGCCCACTTGTGTTAAAATGGTGAGAATGCAAAAGAATAAAATGTGTTTAAAGGCATTGAGTAATCTCAGCATAATTCATCTATGATTGTTGTTAATGGGGGTATTTCGCTTAACTACGATTCAACGATTTATTCAATCATTTTTAACCGTTCTAAGGTAATTGTAGTCTTCCCAAAAACCTTCCTGAACAGGAATGTAATTCTCAAATAAGGACTTATCTCTACGAATGGCCTCCTTCTTTTTGATGGAGATATACGGTTTTAACTGCACTTTATTGGTGAAAAATTCCCGATGTTGGAAATAAGGTTTGCCCAATTTTTGCGCCGAGAAGCTGGAATCTTTCATCTCGAAATAGTTACTCATAGAAATATAGTTAAGAAAGTAATGATCCATGTGTTTTTTATATTCCAGGTTAAAGTCGAAAAAATCGCCAAAGTAGCTTGGGAGTTTGCAATCCACGTGATAGCTGAATTTTAATATAGCAAGATCCTCCGCATTAATATAAATTTTCCCATTGGCCCAATATTCAGTTTTTACGCGTTTATCAACAGTCTTATGGGTTCCAAATGCAATGACATACACGCGTCCTGATTCATTTTCTATTACGGATTCGTACCGAAATGTATGATTTGGAATGAACGTTTCATCCAGGATTTTTACAAACGAAAAAACCGGGCGGTAATGATTGCGGATCGGATCTTGAAGTCGTAACAGGGCCAATTCGTTTGATTTGCCAATTCTTGCGTGTGGAATGTACTTTGTTTGGCCATCGTACAAAAGATTTAATCCCGAATCCACAGAAAAGGAAGCATTGTATCGAATTTGCTCCAGCTTTATTTTTGATTTTACGTGGTCTTCACTGTCAAAGCCATGATCCTCTATGATTACGGCCGCTTCCGTCAGGTTTTTATACGTATCCGTGTTCACTTCCCGAATGTAGTCCCTGTAATATCCATGCAGTTGAAAGCTGTTTTTAGGGTAGTTAACACGTATTTTCTTTATGGCTTTTTTTACGGTTCGTGCCGCACTAGCACGTTTTTCTCCCAATACCAAGACTTCATCCAGCGTACTTGAAATTTGCTGCATTTCGAAATAATAGGAGGAGTCTGCCTGAATGGAATTCACTTCAACCGTTTGGGTAGTATACCCTAAATAGGAGATTTGAATTTGTTCGTTTTCGTAAAAGGATGGGATATGAAAAGTAAAGACACCTTCTTTATTGGATACAACTCCTATTCCCGCTATTGGAATGGATATGGAAGCGTACATCAATGGGCGGTGTGTGTTCATCCATTACCCTACCGTGTAGCGTAATGTCATTTTTCCCCTTTGCAGAATAGGCTATTCCCCATAAAACTAATAGTATTAAACAGCATTTGTGATGCATTGCGCGTAATCCATGGCTCAGCCAATACGAGTTCAAGGTAGGACTCAAAAGACAAGGGCTCTTGCCGCCCAACACTATTTTTCCAGGTCCATTTTTCAAAAATGGACTTTGC
>JAUIMD010000572.1 GCA_030433225.1 Bacteroidia bacterium | reverse complement strand
GCATATCGCTTTTAATGGCACCGGTTAAATCCAGTGATTTTACCAGTTCTTTAATGGTATTAAGGTATTCCTGTGTTTTGTCGTTTCGGTTATACGTGGCCGAGTAGGCCATATCCGAACTGTACACCCCCAGGTTTAACCCTTGTTTTTTTACGGTTAAATACCTTTTGTAAGCCTCTGCATCGTTTGCTATGCCAATAATGTAAGTAGCTTCAATGTCATTAATCATTTGGGTAAGTTCAAACGGCGAAGGCAAGGGGTAGGCCACTTCCTCCAGCTCGGCTTTTACTTCGGTCTTGTCAATGGTTTGTCCATCGTCTTTTTTCTTTCCCGTATTTTTGCACGATACCGCAAATAACACGAGCAGCAAAACTGTTGAAGTCTTCAACAAATTGATTCTAAGCATTTTCATTGTATTTTTTGTTTAATTGTGTATTTCTTTCTCTTGTAAATTTTCACAAGCAAATATAGTACTAATTAAGTTTTTTCCGGTTAAATTCTTTGACAAGCTATTTAAATCAAATATTTTACGTGCCAATTTAAAAAAGAGGACCTGCGGCTGAAAATGCTATGGAATACACGCCCTGGCCTGTCTTTTTTGAAAAAAGCTGACATCTAATAGTTTACCATACTGCCGAATGGGTTTTTAACAGCCCTATTCAGCAACTAACTTTAATACCTATGATTTCACCCAATCCCATTACCGGTACTTTGCTCCACGCACTGGGCGGCGTATCGGCATCCACCTGCTATGTACCGTTTCAAAAAACAAACCGCTGGTCGTGGAATACGTACTGGTTGGTACAAGCCACCTTTGCCTGGTTAATTTTCCCTATCGTAATTGGCCTGCTCACCGTACCAGATTTATTTGGTGTTTTCAGCAAGGCAGAGGCCTCCGTAATTACGCAAACGGTATTGTTGGGTGGGGTGTATGGGTTTGGAGGCATGTGTTTTGGGTATGCCATTAAGCACATTGGTTACTCACTTACCTACACCATTTCCATTGGTATTTCTGCCATTTTAGGTACCATAGTGCCCCTGCTGCTGCACGGTACAATGGTGGAACATTTCAGTAAACCGGGTGGCGGTATTATTCTTTCAGGCATGTGCCTTTCGGTGGTTGGCATCAGTTTATGTGGATGGGCGGGCTACCGAAAAGAAAATGACCTGAAACGCCGTACAAACGACGACAATTCCGGCGTGCAGTTTAACATGCAAAAAGGCCTGTTGCTTACCCTGGTAGCCGGAATACTTTCGGCCGTATTTGGCATTTCGCTGGAAATTGGAGCTCCCATTGCAGCCATTGCCGCAGAACACGGGGCAGGTCATTTTGAAGGCAATGCGAACCTGCTGCTTTCCACCGGAGGTGCCTTTATCACAAACTTTATCTGGTTTACCGTGGTGGGCATCCGGCAAAACACGTTAAAAGAACTTACCGCTGTAAAAACGGTTGGAAAAGGTACCCTGGCACAAAATTTCACCATGTCTATCTTAAGTGGTGCCTTATGGTACGGGCAGTTTTTCTTTTACGGAATGGCGCACGTACGCATGGGGCCGTTTAAGTTTGCCAGTTGGGTAATTCATATGTCCATGCTCATATTTTTCAGTTACCTGGTTGGCCTGGTAATGAAGGAGTGGAAAAATGTATCCCGAAAAACCTATGTAACCCTGGTGATTGCCCTGCTTGTATTGGTTGCATCCTTTGTAATCATGACCATTGGCAGCAGCATTGGGGCCGAAACGGTAAGCGGACATTAATACCCCAGGCAGTTCAGTACGTAAACTGGCCACTCCCCCTTATGTTTGTTTAACTATTATCCACATAGATTAAACAATACTACAATCGGGATGTTATACTTTTGAAAAAAACTTTTAAAGCTAAACTCAATCCATCGAAACATTGTTTTTAGTACTTGAAGAGCGGATACCGCCAAAGCGATTGCCGAAACGGGAAAACCACAGGCGCCTATCTGCGAAGAAAACAAAACTTCATAACTGACGCATATGAAAGAAGTAATTACAAAAAAGAGCGTACTGAGCGAATCAACACCCAAGGGGGGTTCCGAAAAAAATAAAGCGGCGATACAATTGGATCCGATCTGGCAGTTTGTAAAGCCCCAATTCGAAGCATATTATCCCAACGACAGTTTTGAGCAGGCCTGGAATGAATACCAGAACCTGGATGATTTTAA
>JAUIMD010000571.1 GCA_030433225.1 Bacteroidia bacterium | reverse complement strand
ATTGAAGGCAAAATCACCAAGGAAGTGGAAAAAGCGCAGAAACGTTTTGGCGATAGTTTCGACGAAGCCCAATTCCGTGCCACCAACCCACGTGTACTGGCCAACCAGGAAAAAATAGATGCCATTCACAAGCGTTTTGTGGATGCCCTTACCGACAACAACCTGGAAGAACTGAAAGCCATTATTGAAGACAACGGTGTGGTTTGCCCAATTTCGGGTTCAAAAAACTGGACCGATGTGCGCCAGTTTAACCTGATGTTTTCTACCGAAATGGGTTCCACTGCCGAAGGCGCCAGCAAAATTTACCTGCGTCCGGAAACGGCACAGGGTATTTTTGTAAACTACCTCAATGTGCAAAAAACCGGTCGTATGAAAATTCCGTTTGGAATTGCACAGATCGGGAAAGCCTTTCGTAACGAAATTGTAGCGCGCCAGTTTATTTTCCGTATGCGCGAATTCGAACAAATGGAAATGCAGTTTTTTGTGCGCCCCGGCTCAGAAATGGAATGGTTCGCCAAATGGAAAGAGAGCCGCATGAAATGGCATAAATCACTGGGGTTTGGCGATGAAAAATACCGTTTCCACGATCACGATAAATTGGCGCATTACGCCAACGCCGCTACCGATATTGAATTTGAACTGCCGTTTGGATTTAAAGAGGTGGAGGGAATTCACTCGCGTACCGACTTTGACCTGTCGCAGCACGAGAAATTCTCGGGCAAAAAAATTCAGTATTTCGACCCCGAAATCAACCAAAGCTACGTGCCTTACGTAATCGAGACTTCGATTGGGGTGGACCGTACCTTCCTGACTATTTTGGCCGGATCGTACGAAGAAGAAGTGCTGGAATCGGATGGAAAATCGGACATGCGTGTGGTACTTCGCTTGCCAGCAGTTTTAGCTCCTATTAAGTTGGCTGTAATGCCGCTGGTAAAAAAAGACGGATTGCCCGAAAAAGCGCGTGAAATACTCGATATTTTCAAATTCGATTACAATTGCCAGTACGACGAAAAAGATTCGATCGGGAAGCGTTACCGCCGCCAGGATGCCATTGGTACACCTTTCTGTATTACCGTGGATCACCAATCTTTGGAAGACAATACTGTTACCATCCGCTACCGTGACACCATGGAGCAGGAACGCATTGCCATTGACCAATTATACGATGTGGTGGTACCAAAAATCAGCATGAAGCATTTGCTAAAAACGTTGTAGTTTGGTTCTATTCCTATTAAGGGTTTCGCTTAAAGCGATGCCCTTAATAGGAATCCCTGATTTGAAAAAATAGAAAAGCCGTTCTTCAGTTTTGAGGAGCGGCTTTTGTATTCGTCAGGGTTTCGCTTGAAGTGCAGCCCTGACTAAAACCCGACGAAACCCTGATTAAACAGGGTTTTATTTTTCAATTTTAATAATATTCCTGTACTGCGACATAAAAGGTATCCTAAACCCATATACTTTAACCGTATAGGTACTGTCCACTTTAAGTTTATTGTACAAGTCAGAACTGTTAAATTTCATCAGCAGCGGGGCATCTGTATTTTCGAAGACTTCGTTTTCGGTAAAAATCATGTATTTGCTCACTACTTTGTCGCCATCGTTATCGGTAATTCTTTCCTTGCTATCAACAGTAATGGTAATGTGATCAATCGCCACCACAAAGTATACAATGGAAATTACCAGCCAAACACTGAAAAACACCACAAAAAACCGAGTTAATTTTTTACGCATTGTATCATTTTTATTGGGTTACCTTACTTCAAATTAGTCTGAGTTTCTCCGTAAGAGAAGCCCTGACCAGCAACATGGCTCTCTTATTTACAAGAGCCGTTTAAGCAGCCCTAAAGTATTAAAATCCTGCTTTATTCTACGGTGAGCATGAAAACAAATTTTTGGCTGTTCCAGTAATCATTTAACGGCCAATAGGCACTATCAATTTTACCTCCCGTTTTTTGAATAAAAAAGTCCTGTTCGTTCACTTCATTTCTGTCCTTTACTGTAAAAAAGGCAGTAGAACTTTTAGCGATCCATTTTTGCAGAAACACCGCCAATACCCCCATCGAATGTCGGGTATTAATTTCAACACAGGGGTGTAGTTTTAACTCGTCTTCTTCCTTATAAATCATTAAGTCCACCCCTAAAAATCCCTCATAAGCCGTATAAATGGGCGATGACTGAAGTACATCCATCAACAATTG
>JAUIMD010000570.1 GCA_030433225.1 Bacteroidia bacterium | reverse complement strand
GGACCGGTCAACCAGAACTACAAAGACATGAATTATCCGGTTTGTATTCCCGCAGAATCAATCAGAAACACCGATTAGACTACTCCATATCAGAAGAAATAGTTACCGTTCATGTGTTAAGTGCTTGGGCACATTATGGTGACAAATAAAAAGCAAACGGCCAAATCGATGTGATTTGGCCGTTTTACTCTAAACTATTAAAAAGGATTTTACCCCTCTTTTTCGTTCATAATTTCTGCCTGGTGGCGGATGGATTCCTCGTGAATGCTTTTCAACATGCGCGACATAAACTCGCTGCTTAAGCCCATTTTTTCACCCTGGCTAATGCGGTTGTTCAGAATTTCATCGTAGCGGGTAGTTTGTAAAATGGTCATGTTATTTTCCTTTTTATAGGTACCAATTTCACGGGCTACGCGCATACGCTTGGCCAAGATGGCCATTAAGTCGTTATCCAGCTCATCAATTTGTTTGCGTAATTCGTTCAAAGGCTCTGTGGTGCCGGTGATTTCGCGCAAAACCAGTTTAGAAAGGATATATTCCAAAGTTTCCGGTGTAATTTGTTGTGCTGCATCACTAATGGCCTTTTCGGGGCAATTGTGGCTTTCAATAATTAACCCATCAAAGTTCAGGTCCATTGCCTGTTGAGAGATAGGGGCAATCAGTTCACGTTTTCCACCAATGTGGCTGGGGTCACAAATAATAGGCAAATCGCGCACTTTACGACGCAATTCAATAGGAATGTGCCACTGTGGAATGTTGCGGTATATCTTTTTGTCGTACGCACTAAAACCGCGGTGAATGGCCGCAATGCGCTTAATTCCCGCCTGGTTAATACGCTCGATGGCACCCAACCACAATTCCACATCAGGGTTAATCGGGTTTTTAATCATTACCGGAATATCCACCCCACGCAGGGCATCGGCAATTTCCTGTACGGCAAAAGGATTCGCGGTGCTACGGGCTCCAATCCATAAGATATCCACCCCGTGTTTTAAGGCTTCGTACACGTGCTTGGCGTTGGCCACCTCGGTGGAGGTGTACAGGCCCAGTTCTTTTTGTACACGTTTTAACCAGGGCAATCCTGCCTCGCCCACACCCTCAAAGGTATTGGGGCGTGTGCGCGGTTTCCAGATACCGGCACGGAAAATTTTAATGCCACGGCTTTTCAGATCGGTGGCTACTTCCATTACCTGTTCTTCAGTTTCGGCACTGCAAGGGCCGGCAATTACCAACGGACGTTTGTCTTCAAGCCCGGGTAAGGTGAATTTTTCTAATTCTAAATTTATCATGATGGTTGTATTTATTTTCTGTATGTTCTTATTATTTAGGCAATTGCCTTTTTTATGCGCGCAATGGCATCTTGTAGCATTTGTTCATTACTGCAAAGCGAAATGCGAATAAATTGTTCACCGTTGCTGCCAAAAATCAGTCCCGGTGTAATGAACACCTTGGCTTCGTATAAAATTTTATCGGTCAGCTCTTTACCGGAAACGGCATCGGGAACTTTGGCCCAGATAAACATGCCGGTTTGGCTTTTATCGTAGGTGCAACCCAGCGTATCCATTATTTCGTACACCAGTTCGCGGCGTTTCACATAGGTGGAATTTACTTCCTTGTACCAGGTTTCATCCAGACTTAATGCTTTGGCTGCAGCCAGTTGCATGGGTTTAAAGGTGCCGGAGTCGATGTTGGATTTAAACCGCAAAATGTACTGGATAAAAGTAGGATTGGCGGCAATCATTCCCACGCGCCATCCGGCCATGTTGTGCGATTTCGACAAGGAGTTCAGCTCCACACACACCTCTTTAGCACCTTCCACCTGAAAAATACTCAAAGGGTTGTCGTTGAGGATGAAACTGTACGGATTGTCGTTGCAAATTAAAATATCGTGCTTCTTTCCAAAGGCCACCACTTTTTCAAACAACTCCAACGATGCAGCAGTACCTGTAGGCATGTGTGGGTAGTTAATCCACATCAGTTTCACACCGGATAAATCCAGCTTTTCCAGGGCATCAAAATCGGGTAGCCAGTGGTTTTCATCCGTTAAATCATAATGAATAATTTCGGCTCCTGCCAGTTTGGAAACTGAACTATAGGTAGGATATCCCGGGTTGGGAACCAACACTTTATCGCCCGGATTCACGTACGCACGCGCAATCAAATCTAGCCCTTGCTGAGAACCCGTTGTGATCATCGCCAAA
>JAUIMD010000569.1 GCA_030433225.1 Bacteroidia bacterium | reverse complement strand
AAATTTCAGCTATGTCCTCTTTGCTGCATGCCGTAATGCATAGCGTTAACCCTAATATCCAGATTTTCCACATGCTTTTACCTATTTGTTCGTTGGTTTGAGGTGTCTATTTTACACAAGATGCTGGGTCCGGGTTTTACTGTATACGTAGCCCTTGTTCACTGATGATGAGCGACCTGTACCGAAGTCTTACGCATAAATTTGCAACACCTTAAAAGTTTAGGCAAGTATACTTAAAGCCGCTTACTGCCCTACCGTTTTACAGCAATTTTTAGGGTGGAAGAAGTTTTACCGCTTTCCATAACCAAAAGATAAGTTCCGTTTTGCAACGCCGGATAAGCGTCTAAAGACATGGTAAGTTGATGTGTTCCGGGAGTTAAAGTTCCTACCTTTTTCTCTGCCACTAATTGCCCACTCATGGCATATAGTTTTAGACTTACTGCCTGCGTTTCATCCAACTGAAACTGAAGGTTGGCATTTGACAATACCGGGTTGGGATAGCATTGCAGATTAATTGAGTTTTCTGGCGACAGATTTTGTTTAACATCTGTGGACTTATCCAGGTAAAAGGTTAGGCCTTCCACCCTGTTACCGGCATAATAAGTGTTGGATTCCTGCTCACATATGTTGAGCGCAAAGCTGTAGTCGCCAAATTTATTGATGGTTTTGACGAGCAGTGTATTTCGGCCAGTTTT
Source organism: Bacteroidia bacterium (assembly GCA_030433225.1). Lineage (GTDB taxonomy): Bacteria > Bacteroidota > Bacteroidia > Bacteroidales > UBA5342 > JAUIMD01. The sequence continues at coordinate 1,508 of JAUIMD010000569.1, read as the reverse complement.
CACCTGAATGTATTTTTTACGGGTACCCCGGTCACTGTTGCCATACGATGCCGTGGAGGTAAATTCATATTCCAGAACTCCATTAATGTAAACGTACATGGCCTCGTGCGTTCCCAGCCACAATTCTGCCTGCATATCTTCAGGTGCAAAAAAATCGGTGTAGGCATAGGTGGTAATTCCTGTTTTTCCGCCATAATAGCTATACAAGTCTATCCGGTCATCGAAAAAATACACCGGCTGCGACCATCCATCCACACCTGATACCGGCTGGTAATTGGCCTCATTCGGGATGTAATTTTCCGTAATGTCGCTTCCTTCAAACGCGGGAGACAAAATCCAGGTTCGGTTGGATTGTCCGAACTTTCCGTCGCTGGCCTGGCTTTTTTTAACCCGTATTTTTGCCTGCTCAAGGGCTACCCCTTCCACATAAATTTTATCCGGATTGTTAGTGCCCAACCCTACCTTTTCGGCCAGCGTAATGTGTGCAATATCATCGGGGTTCAGCCCCATTAATCTGGCCGCAACATGGTCCACGGCCACCGGATCCTGCCCGGCCAAAACGGTATTAAAACGCACCTGGTTGTAGCCTTTATTCGTTTTTTCTGATTCGAGACACATCAGCGCATCCACCACTACAAAATCAATATCTGCAATGTTGCACAAATCCACAATAGCCTCCGTAGTCCACCTGCGTTGGTTTACATCGTGCACAATGCCCTCCGGACAAAGAGCCGTACCTTTGGTTTTGTTGTACCCATAGTAGCATCCCGGAGCCGACCCAATTTGCAGTTTTAAGGCATTGGTAATGCCGGTATCATGAATTTTTAAAACCGGCACGGCAATGTATACATCGGCCTCCAGTTCGGCCCGGTGAACATGGTATTTGGTACCTTGCGGCGCGGAGGTAGCCTCCTTGCCCAAATCCACCTCAATTAAATCGTCTACCGTTTGGTTCAGGTTAACAAGGCTCAGGTTTATTCCTTCCAAATCTGTGTCCTTCAATAAGGCACGGTATCCTGAATTTTGCCATACACTGCCTGAACTTGTTGGATCATCGTTCGTTCGTGCCGTTCCCTCTGCAATTTGTATGGTTACATCTTTGTTGGTAAAGTCTGCAATGTTTTGCACCAGCGCTTTCACTACGTTAACATCCGTATTTTCGCCCTGGCCCGATGCACTGTTTCCTCCCACAAGGTTTACTTTTAGCAACACGGTATTGCCTTTGGAAATTATACCGTCAAATCCACCCTGCAATGCAATGGCTTTATACACCATGGCTTTTGTTTGTAAATAATCAGGCTTCTCAGTTCTGGCAATGGGTTGGTCCAGTTGGTCGTAATCTGAGGTAACAATGGATACTGCTGTGGTTGCTCCGCTCACGGCGTCAAATTCCGATTCGTACCGATAGGTACCCTCTTCCACCGCAATTTTTGAGGTGGATAAATCCCACGCAATGGCCAGGGCTGCAATGGCCACCACCAGGTATTTTCTTTGGTTGGATTTTTTCA
>JAUIMD010000022.1 GCA_030433225.1 Bacteroidia bacterium | reverse complement strand
CCGGTAGCAGAAACAACGAAATTAACTATGCGAGCATTCGAAATTCTATTATTGGTATTCAGGTGGATAGTGTGGTAACCAACGATGCCCCTACCTTAAAAATTACCAATTCAATTATTGAAAACTGTACGGCCATTGCCCTGTATGCCCAGGGGGCGCATGTAGTGGCCGAAAACTGTGTGTTTGCAAATTGCGAGCAGGTGGTTTTGGGCCTGGTAATTGGCGGAAAATATGAATTTACCCATTGTACGGTGGGGAATTTCTATGATTTTGCCGGAGGCCGATCGCAACCCGCGGTTTACGTTAACAACTATTATTTTGATGTTTTTGACAACCTGAATGCCCGCGACCTGGAACAGGCTGATTTTAAAAACTGCATCATCTGGGGCAACTCATCCGACGAGTTGTACATGGACAATACCATCGACGATCAGCCTATTAATGCGGGATTTGCGTACCACTTTGACCATTGCATTATACGTACCCGCGAGCTGGTGGATACGCTGGATACCGAACATTTCTCCAACATTTTGTGGAACAAAGATCCGCGCTTTGTGGCTCCTTCATCAACCGGCGATGCCAATTTTCAGTTGGATACGCTTTCCCGCGCAAAAGATGCCGGTTGGTATCCGTTTGCCGAAACCGTTCCGTTGGACCTGTTAGGGATAAATCGGCTGGAAGATGCCGCTCCGGACCTGGGTGCCTACGAGCGGGTAGAAGCCGCCACCGAAGAGTAGCCATTTTTCTGTACCTTTGGTTTTCTCCAAAGATGAACCGTTATGAAATACTGTGTACTGTTATGGATGGCCTGGTGCTTTGCAACACAATTCATGCAAGGCCAAAATGACGAACAAGCGCTTTATCCCATTCTTTGGTACAATACCGAAAATTTGTTCGATTGTGAAGATGACTCAGCAACGATAGATGAGCAGTTTACGCCCGATGGAGATAAGCATTGGAACAGCTCCCGCTATTGGTATAAAGTGAAAAACCTGAGCAAAGCAATTTTGGCCCTTACCGAATGGGATGCTCCTGCCCTTATAGGGCTGTGTGAGGTGGAGAACGAGCATGTACTGAACGACCTGGTGTACAATTCGCCGCTGGAAGAGTTAAAGTTAAGCTATGTCCACAAAAATTCACCTGACCCCCGTGGCATTGATGTTGCTTTGCTGTACAACCCTGCATTGTTTACTCCCTTACATACTGAATTTATCCCGGTAAAAGGTGATGCCAGCAGCCGCTGGGTTAGTAGAGATATTTTGTACTGCAAGGGGCGTTTGAAAGGAGGTGATACGCTGCATGTATTTGTAAACCATTGGCCCAGTAAATATGGAGGAGCCGTTTCCTCCGAACCCAGGCGCAGGCATGCTGCTGGGGTAGTGCGCCATAAAACCGATTCAATTGCCGACAAGAATCTGCACGCCAATGTGGTGCTTATGGGCGATTTCAACGAAACAGCCGACGAGCCGGCACTTGTGCATTTAAGCCAAAAGCCCCTCCACCTGCTTAGCCTTAACGGGTATAACACAGGCACACATAAATACCGTGGCAACTGGTCGCAAATCGATTATTTTCTGGTGTCGGGTACTTTGCTTCAAAATCGCAAAGGTGGCTTGCAGGTGCAGCATTGGAAGGTGGGTGATATGCCCTTTTTGCTGGAACCGGATCCGGCATACTCGGGCAGTAAGCCCTACCGCACCTATATAGGTTTTAGGTATAACGGTGGATTTTCTGACCATTTGCCGCTGGTTTTGTATCTTGGCAAAAAATAGCAACATGCGCATATACCCTTTGTTTTTTTCTATTCTTCTTACGTTGTTTTCGTGCCATCAGAAAACTCAATCCACTGAAAAAGAACAGCCGCAAGCCATTGGATTCGATGCAAGTTTTGAAGCCGGGTTTCAGCATATATCCACTCTTTTAAACCAACAGAATGCTGATAGCGCCAACCCAATTCTACGCGCGGCATTTTTATTCATGGATACGGCTTATGTTGGAAAAACCCTGGAGGTAGGAAATGATTCGTTGCCGGTATTGAATTTACGACAGCTCGATTGCCTTACTTTTGTTGAGAACGCTCTGGCGCTGGAAGCAAGCGATGGAAACCGAGACAGCTTTATTCAGAATATTGTGCAGCTACGATATAAAAACAGCAATCCACAGGGCTATACCTCGCGGCTGCATTATTTTTCAGCATGGATGATGGATAATATTGCCAAAGGTTGGGTCAAGGACGTTACCTGCGAAATGGGTGGAACGCCAATTCAGTTCCACACTTATTTTATGAGTGAAAACCCACAGTACTATCCGCAGTTAAAAGCAGATTCGGGCCTTATTGCCGGTATACGTGCCATGGAAGCGGAAATTCAGGCTCAAACGTTTTGTTACGTGCCAAAGCAACAAGTGGCTTCTGTAGAAAACCTCATTAAAGATGGAGATGTACTGGGCATAACAACCAACATTAAGGGGCTGGATTTTGCACACAATGGTTTTGCCGTGCATAAAAACAACCGTTTGTACATGCTGCATGCTTCCTCTGACTTTAAGAAGGTAAGAATCACGGATCAGCCACTGGCGGATTATTTGATGCAAATGAAGCACATGACTGGAATTGTAGTGCTACGGGTTCCCTAGGTAAATACCGGTTTCCTATTCCCTTCACCACCAACCGGTTTATGGCGCATTCGCTGTTTGGTAATCAATTAATGTAGCGGTAACGCTGGCAATTTTAATGTCAGCAAGCATTTTCAGGGGTATTTTGCGGGCATCGGTACTTATCCAAACGGTAATGGCATCATCCGAATCAAAAAAGTTGCCCAATGCGGGTACCGGGTTAAAAACATAGCATTCCTTCCTTCCCAGGTGGCTGTTGATAAATGTTTTGCCACGGTAATATATCACCAGGTCCCACGGCTCATCGGTAAAATAAGTTTTTATAACCAGGGTATCGCCTATTTTCATTTGAGGGGAAACAAGGGATGTACGAAAATAATAAAATGCGGTAAGGATGTCGTAACTGTATTTATGGATGCGTTTTTGTCCCGTAAGAGCACTCACAATTAGGGTAGAATCCGGCAAAGTATGGTGATCGTAGCGAATCGAGTTTTGTACGTCCAGGCTGCCTTGTCTCAGCATATAGCCCGACTGTAGCGGCAGTCCGCTCTTGGGTTGCATGGTGGCAGTAAAAAGGTACTTGTTGCTGTATAAAAGCTTAAAAATTCCGGTTCCTTCGGCCTCGGCGCGCAGTTGTGTGGTTTTGGTGCCGGGCTCAAAGGTTTGAACCATATGCGCATCGCCAAATTTTATGATGCCAACTTTTAAATCCCAGGTTATTTTTTCAAGCATTTGTGCACCCAGGCTGGGAATACCAAACAGGTTACCTGCCAGAAAAATTACGCATAACCTGAAAGCACGCGCGTAAATTCGAAGCAATTGAGAAGGGCACATGGATTAAAGTTACCACTTTTATGCACCATTTGGCAGGAAATTTTGGGGATTGAAGCCATTAAAAAAAGCTGTCGTTTCGGACAGCTTTTTTTAATGGTGAGCCGAATCTCAGATTCGAACTGAGGACCCCGAGATTACAAATCACGTGCTCTGGCCAACTGAGCTAATTCGGCAGGTGGGTAAGCTTACCGCATCGCACCGCTACAACCGTCTACCCTTGCTACCGTCAAGTCCTGGGGGAATTCAACAGGAGCTGGTCGTACGGGACTTACCCGGGCGCAAAAGTAGAAAATTATGTGTTTCCCACAAACCTTTTCGAAATTATTTCGGGGCTTTTTCAAAATCAATGGACTGTAGTTTTAGCAGGAAAAATCATGTTTCCACACCATGCATACCCGTTGTATTTTAGTGAGAACAGCGGCATGGGCGATAAGGCTTTGAAAGCGAATTTTTTAGGGTGCTTCTAATTCAATCATGCGCATCAATGCATGTTGAATGTCTTCCTCGGGCTCCACAAAAGTGGCATTGCCCCAAAAGGCAGCATCGTACCCTTCCATTTCTTTCGACAGAATAACGTCGGGCTTCAACCGGTCGCTCCGTTTAATTTTCTGCACGTTTTGGGTATCCACCCGGGTGGTGGCCATTTCAAAAGTTACATCAAAGGTGCTCGAAAACAGTTTTTTCTTCGACTTAACCTTAAAGGTTAAATGCCCCTTGGCATGACTTAAATAGTAGCGGCCATCTAAACTTTTGTATTGCACCGTATAGGCCAGCAAGGCAGGGGTAACGCGGGTACCGGCACTTTTTTGGGTGATAAACCGGCTGCTCAGTTTTTTTACGATATGTTGGGGGTAATAAAATTCCGCGCGAATAATGGCCAGCTCACGTACACTTATGTACAATCGCCCCTCCATAAGCGGCTCGTAAATTCCCTCTTTTAGTTGGCAATCAATAACATATACGGGTTGCTCATTGTAGGTATTAATGTTTTGCAGGGTATAGCGGTACAGCGTGGATAACTCTTCCAACAAAAAATCGGGAGGATGCTTTACCACATCCATTTGTAAACAACCTTCCACACCACCCTGCAAGCGAAACGAAACGGTATCAAGTTTTTGCACATCGTACACCTTACGGCTTTTTTGAACACGGGCGGCATCCGTATCAAAATGCGTTTCGTGGTAGGGAGTTTTGTAAATATCTAAAACCGACTCCAGATAAATCATGTAGTTTTTGTTCTTTTTTACCGATTCACGGTAAAAGGCCACATAATTGGCAGGCTGTTGCATGTAAGTTTCAGGGAACTTTTTTACGGCCTGCTGAATCAATATTTTGGGGTCGGAGGAGCGAATAATAACCTCCTGTAGCGAAATATAATCGGGTTGCAGTTTAATCTCCAGTTTCTGTGCCGTATCCGGTAAAACCAGCAAGTAGTTTTTATAGCCAATAAACGAAATTTTCACGGAGTCGCCTGCCTGGTGCGGGGTGTAACTCAGGTGGAACGAGCCATCGTTATTGGTAGTTGTGCCTGCCATGGTGTTTAAAATGCCAATGTGGGCATAGGGCAGCGGGGTGTGGGTGCCGGCATCCACTACGGTTCCGTTTAAATGCAGGTAGGTAGCATCGGTTGAGGCAGAAAACAAAGGATCGGACTCAAAAGGTTGGTTGGAAATAATGACCTGTTTCTTAACCAGGTGAAAGTACAGCGTGGAATCTTCCAGTAAGCTTTGCAGTACAGTATGCAGGGGTTGCGATACCTGGTGGACGGAAACTATTTTATCGGAATCTATCAGTTGGGCATTGTACGTGAAATATACCTGTGCATGGGCGGCAAGGGTATCCAGGGCATCGCCAAGGGGAATGTGCTGTACGGTAAGACTTACCGGTTGCTGCAGCAAATCAGGTTGCCCCAATACACGCAAGGGCAAGGCCATCCAACAGGCAAGAAACCAAATAGCCGGTTTGGGAAGCGCCGCAAAAGGGGCAAAAACCAAAGCATTGTTTTTAAGGAGCATGCAGGTATTTCGTAGGGCGAAGGCTCCATTTGTTACTCCAAAAACAGTATAGAACGATCGCTTGTTTCGTATGTAAGATTAAAAGATTTTGCGATACTTTCCAAAATAATTTCGAGTGGTTCCTGCTCAAAGGTGGCTGTAAAAGGCAGGTTGCCCACTGCGGCAGAAGGCAGTTGGATTTGTACTCCATAGGTTTGCTCCACCACCTGCATTACCTTATGTAATGGGGTGGCATCAAAAACTACCTTACGCGTTTTCCACGAAAGGTAATTGGCATTGGGTTGCTCTTGTTTTAACAGCGTTTTGTGCGCCGTACAAAAGTCGCCGGAGGTCAGCTCTACATTTTTGTCGGCCGTACCGGGCATATGAACCCTAACCTTACCCGAGGTTACCAGCACTTCGGTAAGCTGTTTAGCGGCCTTAACATTAAATTGCGTACCTAATACCTGTATGGTGGCGTTGTTGGTGTGTACCACAAATGGCAGCGCCTCATTGTGGGCAATGCTAAAAAAAGCTTCTCCTTTCAGTTGCACCTCGCGTACATCTCCATTAAATTTTTTAGGGTAGGTAAGTTCGGCACCGGCGTTCAGGGTTATGGTGGAACCATCAGAAAGTACCATTTCTTTCCCCATTTCGTGGGCATCGGCATAAACGGTGGTAAGGCCCGTATTTAGGTGTTGGTACACGAGTATTCCACCAAAACCAAAGGCCAGCAAGGCCAAAAGAACGGCCGCCACCTGCAACAGCTTACCTGACAGCAGTTGTCGGTTGGGGCTGTTTGTTACACGGGCCGATTGCATGCGGTGCTGCACCTTTACCCAGGCAGCCTGCGTATTAACGCCCTGTGCAAAAAGTGCTTCGTTGCCAATCCGTTGCATGTCTTTTTGGGTAGCAGTTACCAGGTGTTGGTATGCGGGGTTTTCTTTCAGCATGCCCTCAAAAGTGGCTTTTTCGTCCTTTTCCATTTCGTTGGAAAGGTAACGGGCAATGGCTTCCCAATCGGCTTGATTGTATGTAGGGGTGTCTTTCATTCTACGATTTGTTTTTACAGAAACAGCCCAACGTAATCCTTTAGGTTATTTCTGAAAAGTTTTAACGCTTTGGCCATGTTGGCCTCTACTGTTTTTACCGAGATGGATAGCTGTGTCGCTATTTCCCTGTACTTCAATCCCTCGAAGCGGCTCATCCTGAAAATTTTCTTCACGGTTTCAGGCAGGGTATTCAGGGTTTCTACAATTATGCGGTCTACCTCTCCTGATTCTATGCTGTGGTCTTCGTAACCCTTCTCCTGCTGTTTTACCTGTTGTTGCTGGTATGCCTGCCTCACTTTATTTTTCCTGATTTTATCCATGCACCCGGTGTATGTTGCACGATAGAGGTAGGCTTTTAAGGAAGTGTGAATGCGAAGGTCATGCCGTTTTTGCCACAGCTGGAAAAACAGTTCCTGCACAATTTCCTCTGCATCTTCCTCCCGGTTCACAAAGCGGCCGGCATACATACACAACGGCGGATAGTAGGTTCTGAACAGCTGTTCAAATTGTTCCGTATTCCCGTTTTTAAGGGCGTTTATGGTATGTACATCGGTTATTTTCATGTTGGGGGTTGCCCTTCTTTTTTCAAGCTGATTAAAGGTATAACTTTTTGTTGGTGGCAAAAATGGCCGGCACTTTCTTTTGGATAAGTGCCGGTTGGTACTGATTCTGCCAACAAGCAGACCTGTATTGCAGCCCCGGGATGAACCCCGGTTTTCCGCTTAAAACCTTCCTTTTTCCTTTAGTCGCTTAATAGCAGATTGGATGGATTCATCCGGTTGAATGGTATTCATTGGGCCCCAAAAATCGGTATCGGCAAACTGCGAAACTTCTTCGCTCATTTTTTGGTTGCTGCGGAAGCGTTCGGATGTTTTAAAGCGTTCCACCTGCTGGTCGTTTCTGTCGGTAATGGCAATTTCCATCATGGCAGCATAGGTGGTGTTAAAGAGTTTTTTCTTCCAGTTAAACTTAAACGTCATTTCTCCCCGTGCATAATTCAGGTACCATTTACCGTTCTGCTCTTTATAATTAACCAGGTAATGTACATTTTTAGGAACCACTTTTAGGCCCGCCGGTTTTTTCCGAATCAGCATTTGCACCACTTCTTCTTCCTTATCAAGGTTCAGGTTAAATTCTGCGCTCGACAATGCCAGGGTATTGGCCTCAATAAAGTACCTTCCGTTGTACAGTGGAAATTCTCCGCCAGCTTTTTGTTTAAATTTAATTACAAAATGTGGTTTGCCGTCAATTTCGGTAACGGTCTCTATTTCAAAATCGTAATCGCTCAGGTATTCGCTGCTTAATAAGGTGTGCGGATTTTTGATAAGGTCAAACAAAAGGGTAGTGGCCGGTCCACCCTGCAACTTAAAAACAAGGGTATCCATTTTGTTGTAATCTTCACTTTTTCGCCCCTTGTAAATTTTTACCTGGTCGTTTTGGAAATTGCTGTAGCTGGCTTTGTATACATCTACCACCGCTTCCGAAATGCCCACATAGCTGCGGTTTTTGCGGATGGTTTCGCGGTAAAACGCCTTCATGCTATTGGGGGTTTGTGCATAGTTTTGAGATACCCTGCCCATCATGCTTTGCACCAGCAGTTCAGCATCGTCAGGATAAATGTTGACTGCATCCAGGGCAACCGTTGCCAGTTCCAGATGAATTTCGGCCGTGCTTGTTCCAAGTTCTGCTGCGGCTACCTCGCGGGTAATGTAACCAATGTGTGAAATCTGCAGCATCGGATTGGGAAGGTTTTTGGGCACCTTAAGCAGAAATTCACCATCCGTATTACTAATGGTAGCAGTTTGGGTCCCTTTTACGGTTATGCTGGCAAACACAAGTGGATCCTGAGTTTTGGCATCTTTCAGTATGCCTTTAAAAACGTTGTATTGTGCGGTATCAGTTACAAATTGTTCCTCGTCAGCCGGTAGCGCCATTCCGTTGGGAGCTGTAAAACATGCGATAAAAAGCATTATGAAAATTGTGCGTAGGGTATTCCTGGTTTTCATGACGTTTGTTTTAGTAAATCATTTTTTTAAATCCTCTGTAACTATAAGATGCCCGAAAGTGGTTTTACCCTATGCGAAACGTAAATTTTTAGCAAAAAAAAAGTGGGTGGAAAGTTAGGGTAAGGGGGTAAAAAAGTAAAAGCCCATCGGGGAGATGGACTTTTAACACGAACCGTTATGCAAAGCAATTATGAAATTGCTACTGCAATGTTATTTACATTATTCGAAAAAGTCAATATTTTAATACATTTTTTGATACGTACCCGAAAAACGTCAGGTCTTGTCAGGATTTTTAACACTTGTATCCAGTACAAGCTTCGAAAGGTCTGGTTTTTTGGGTTTGTACAGAACAGCATGGGCCTCCCGCAGCATTTCTTTCAGCGGAACATTCTCCGGGCAGCGCGACATGTCGATCTGTTGCAAGCGATCTTCTGTGGGGAAAGCCCCCGGAGTCCAGCGGTCACCTTCCACCATCCCATTGTAGCGGTATTTGGCAAAATCCAGCATGTCATAACATTTCCACATTTTACGGAAACGAAGAATCTCAGGGATATTTATGCCTGATGGGTCGTTCTCCATGCCATAGCCATCAAAATCAGCGTACGGATCATGAAGGGATTGCCGGTCAAGCGTGTACTTAATGGCGGCATCTTCAGGTGCGAGTGGAATTTGTGTGGGGAATATTCCCTTTATCTGCTCCTCCACACCATCAGCAGGAAATCCAAAGGTAAGCGTATGTATGGCAGGATGGCTCAAGCAAAACCGGGCATTAAACTGTAGAGCGCTCAACGGGGCGGTAAGTTTTGCCAGCTTTTTAGGGGGAGCATACAGCCTGCCGCCTTTATCGTTGGGAGAAATAATAAAAACACCCATGTCCTTTTGCTGTGCGAGGTCCACCGCGCCCTTGTTGCGTTGAAAAAAATAGTAGTAATGAAGGTTCATAAACTCAAACAAATCGGTTTGCAGGGTATCCAAAATCACGTCCAAACTGGCATGTGTACTAAAACCAACGTGTTTAATGATGCCTTCTTCCTTCATTTTTAGCAGCTCTTCAACCGGGCCATTGGTGCCAGTGGCAATGTTGAACCATTCCTTGTTGTTAATGCCGTGGTAGCCATAAAAATCCAGGTAATCGGTTTTTAAGGCCTTCAACTGCGCATCCACCATTTCGCGCATGGACGAAGCAGTTTTGGCATCCCCCTTAGTCATTAAATAATACGATTCACGGGGGATGTTCAGGGCATCATTCAGCGCCAGGCCATATGCATGCTCACTTTTAATGTATCCGTATGCCGTTTCAATATGGTTTATGCCCAATGCAAAAGCCTGCTGTATTACCTGTGCCACCTCGTCCACCATTTCTGATGAAATTTCCTGGCGAGGCTCGTTCCACACATTTTTAAAACGCATTCCACCTAAGGTAATTACGCTAAGCTTTTTATTGGTTTTTCCGAATCTTCTGTATTCCATGTTTTCAAGTATTGCTGCAAAACTACACAATCCAATCAGGCTGTAAAAATAAGCGGAGATTTGGTTTCCATAAATAAAGATGGGTTTTTACCATTGCACGGATATGGCACGTATGCTAAACCTAAGTGAAAAAAATCTTTAAGTGTCAGAAAATAGAACAGTTATGATCCCTGTATTTTTTTTACCTTTAATATTAGTTTTAAAAAATACACGTTATGCAAACCAAATTTACGTTCACATTTCTGTTCATTCTTAGTGTCTTTTCGCTCGTAAAGCTACAGGCATCGCCTTACCAAACCGTACATAAAAACGGGGTGACTTATTTTAGTAATGCCTACGGGCGCGTCAGTTGTATTCGCATCGCTTCTGTAAAGCTGGAGACCGACTCTGTTTTTTATCCGTTTACTACCATGCAGCACGTGTCCGAAGAGTGTTATTCACCTTCTAAAGCTTCGTGGATTGGCCCCAAAGTAGTGATGCAGCAAAACGGCGACAACCTGTTTTTTAACAAATACGGCGATACCATTTGCATAAGAACCACCGCACAAAAAGGCGATAGTTGGGTGGTTACAGAATTACAAGATTCCGTGAAAGTTGAAGGCATTGTTTTACAGCTCGATACAGTTCACTTTCTGGGCCTTGTTGATTCTGTTAAAACGATTGGGTTTAAAGTGACGGATAAAGATGGCTCGCTCTTGGATTTTGACTTGAACCACATGCAAGTGCAAATCAGTAAAACACATGGTTTTGTTAAGGCTCTAAATTTTTACAAATTTCCAATAGATGAATATGATTACCTCTATGGTGAAGAATTTGGAGAACGCATCTTGTGTGGACTATCTGAACCAAAGATTGGTTTACAAAACCTTACCTGGATGGAGGTGTATGACTTTCAGGTGGGGGATGAATTGCATATATCGATGTACGATAGTGAACAATATTGGCCTGGAAGTTATCAGAAATTTGAAAAAACAATTTATAAATACATCGAAAGAAATGAATTAAAGGACGGAGGTGTATATTATAAATACTTATTGACTAAAAGCATTGAAAAACAGTACAGTGCTGAGCCTGAACTAAATTCCTTTCAGTTTTCTTTGGATACACTTACTGAAAGGTTTTACCCGGATAGCCTTTTTGATAAACTTCCGGGAGAACCGGTGATTGAAGATAAGGCAAGTTATAATACCTATTCTATGCATGTATCAAGTAGCGATTCAAAAACGAAAAATCTTGATTTTTTTGGGAAGTATTCGGATACTTGTTGGCATGAAATAAGTTGGCATGGCTGTTTTACGTGGGATGTATATAGAAAAGGTTTAGGAGGACCTTATTATTATTGCAGTGATTTTTGGTCTACTGAGCGCAAACTCGTGTACTACAAAAAAGGCGAAACCACCTGGGGAGATCCTTTAGAGATAAACGCGGTGGCACCCGTGTACGAAGAAAATACCATCCAGGTATACCCTAATCCTACCCAGGGGCGGTTAACGATTCACGTGTTGTCGGTACAACATCCCGTAATGCTTGAGGTGCGAAATTTATTGGGACAGGTAGTGCTCACACAATCACTGCTGAACGAACACACCGAACTTTCTGTGGAACACCTTGCGAGGGGAACCTATTTTTACCGGGCGTTGATAGGACAGCAAACCGTGGGTGTGGGCAAATTTGTGCGTAGGTAAGGGCGTGAAAATGCAGGGGGGAAATGTTTAAGTCTGATCACTTTTTTTGGGTGCGTTGATTCGTACTAAGCCCCTGTAGCTTAGTATAAAATATGGTAAGACCCGGTGTATTTGTTGCACCGGGTTTTTTTTGCCTGTTAAGGTTTTTTAGGAAAATTGCCTCCCTTTGGCTAAATTGGTATGTTGTTTCCCGCCAGGGAAGCACAAAATCC
>JAUIMD010000568.1 GCA_030433225.1 Bacteroidia bacterium | reverse complement strand
CTACTATCGCTGCAAGATGAAGATGGTAAATTGTTAGTTGACGTTAATCATCAAGATCAATGGGACAATACAGCCTTAATTATAGCGATCAAATCGAATTTCGGCCTCTACAATGTCACCTAAAACCCCGCTTTTCAGTACCTGCTGAACGGTTTTAAAATCACTGTCCCAGCGTCGGTTTTGGTAAACAGTGAGTTTTAAGCTTTTGCGTTTAGCCAGTACCTTAAGCTCCTGTGCTTCGGCTGCGGTTGTGGTAAAGGCCTTTTCCACCAACACATGTTTGCCTGCTTCCAGTACTTTTTTTGCATAGGCAAAATGCGTATCCACCGGGGTGTTTACCACCACTAAATCCACATCATCGTTTAGCACGTCATCCAGGCTTTTATAGCTCTTTACCTCAGGGTAATCGTTTTGAATGAGGTGTTTGGAGCGTTCCCAGCTTCCCATAAGTTTAAAGCCCGGATGAAGCGTTAAAAAAGGTGCCTGGAAAATTTTACCGGACATGCCATACGATAAGAGTGCTGTTTTTATTTTTTTCATTGCAGGAAAGTTGAAAAGATGCGCTATCCTTTAAACAAGACATTTCCACAATTGTTGTTAAGGATTGCAGGCAAGTAAGAAGGGACGGATAGGGAAGTACAATAAACCTTAAATTTATTGACTTCTTGAAACCTTATTTCTAATTTGAAAAGCAATTTTAAGGTTTTCAGCACACTTCATGTATATGAGAAACACGAAAAATACCGGTACCGAAACAAAAGCAGCCCAATCTTTAGAGGCAGGGGTGGCATCAAATTCTTTAATCAACCTTTGTATAACATCACAATAAAGTAAATCACCAAAAATTAACACGTCATATGATTAAAAAACTTCTATTACTGTGTTTCGTTGCGATAACAGTAAGTGTGTATGCAGAAAAAAAACCGAACATCCTTGTGTTATGGGGGGATGATATCGGACAGTCTAACATTAGTGCATATACCATGGGAATGGTTGGCTACAAAACGCCGAATATTGATAGAATTGCCGATGAGGGCATGATTTTTACCGACTACTATGCCGAGCAAAGTTGTACAGCAGGGCGATCGTCTTTTATCCTTGGACAAAGCGTTTTCAGAACCGGCTTAAGTAAAGTGGGACTTCCCGGGGCAAAAGAGGGAATTTCAGAAAAAGACCCGACCATTGCTGAAATGCTAAAACCTCTGGGGTATACAACGGGGCAGTTCGGTAAAAACCACCTGGGCGACCGCGATGAGCACCTGCCTACCAACCATGGATTTGATGAATTTTTTGGCAACCTGTACCACCTGAATGCCGAAGAAGAACCGGAATTGCCGGACTATCCCGATCCTAAGAAATACCCCGATTTCAGGAAAAAGTATGGTCCAAGAGGTGTAATCCATTCTACGGCTGACGGTAAAATTGAAGATACCGGACCGTTAACCAAAAAGCGCATGGAAACCATTGATGACGAGTCATCGGATGCCGCCATAGCCTTTATACGCAAGGCCGTTGAAAACGACACCCCGTTTTTTGTTTGGTGGAATGGTACCCGCATGCATTTCAGAACCCATGTTAAGGATGAATTGCGCGGAGTTTCAGGCCAAAACGAATACGGCGATGGCATGGTGGAGCATGACATGCACATTGGTAAATTTCTGGATTTACTGGACGAGCTGAAGATTACCGACAATACCATCGTAATGTACTCTACCGACAACGGGCCACACAAAAACACCTGGCCTGATGCAGCCGTTAACCCTTTTAGAGGAGAAAAAAACACCAATTGGGAAGGCGGATGGCGTGTACCTGCAATGGTAAAATGGCCCGGCCAGATTGAGGCAGGTTCCATTTCCAACGAAATTGTTTCGGGGATGGATTGGTACCCCACATTTTTAGCTGCAGCCGGCGATACTAAAATAAAAGACAAATTGCTGAAAGGGGTAACCACCGGCGGAAGAAGTTACAAAGTACACCTGGACGGTTATAACCTTTTACCCATGCTCACCGGAAAAACCGATGAAAGTCCCCGGCACGAGATTTTTTACTTTTCGGATGATGGTGACCTGACTGCATTGCGCTACGATGACTGGAAAGTTATTTTTATGGAACAACGGATGGAAGGAACCCTGGGCGTGTGGGCAAATCCGTTCACACCTTTGCGTGTGCCGCTCATTTTTAACCTTCGCCGCGATCCGTATGAATACGCTACCATCA
>JAUIMD010000567.1 GCA_030433225.1 Bacteroidia bacterium | reverse complement strand
AAATACGTATTGGAAATAAATTGTATTTTGGCGAAGACGATAACATGGTGGCCGAGGTAATTGACAATACTACTTCACGGGGTAGAACGCTTCGTTTTTTGTTTGATGGCTCACACGAGGAGTTTAAATCTGCCTTGTTTGGGTTGGGAGAAACACCACTTCCCAAATTTATTGACCGACCGGTAGAAGAAGACGATGCCGAACGTTTTCAAACCATTTTTGCTAAAAACGAGGGCGCAGTTGTAGCACCTACAGCCGGGCTACATTTTAGCCGCGAGTTAATGAAACGTCTCGAAATAATTGGGGTGGATTTTACCTACGTTACCCTCCATGCCGGACTGGGGAATTTCCGCGAAATAGATGTGGAAGACCTTACCAAGCATAAAATGGACTCGGAGCCTATTGAAATTACCGAGGATGCAGTTACCGCTGTAAACAAAGCTAAAGATTTGAAAAAGAATGTGTGTGCCGTGGGTACCACAGTAATGCGCACCCTGGAAACTTCGGTAAGTACCGATGGCTACCTGAAGCCCTACAAAGGATGGACCAACAAGTTTATTTTTCCTCCCTACGAGTTTAGTGTGGCCAACCGCATGATTACCAATTTTCAATTGCCTTATTCCACACTGCTTATGATGGCATGTGCCTTTGGAGGCTACGATTTGATAATGAAAGCGTATAAAACTGCATTAAAGGAAGGGTACCGTTTCGGGTCGTATGG
Source organism: Bacteroidia bacterium (assembly GCA_030433225.1). Classification (GTDB taxonomy): domain Bacteria; phylum Bacteroidota; class Bacteroidia; order Bacteroidales; family UBA5342; genus JAUIMD01. Next base: position 1,508 of record JAUIMD010000567.1, on the reverse strand, counting down.
CGATGCGATGTTGATACTCTAAAATTTGAATAAAATAAAGTAAATTGAGGCACCTGAATGGGTGCCTTTTTTATGTCAGCAAAATTAAAGCAAGCGTTTTATAGGCAGGATGTGTTAACCCTGGCTCCGGCATTGCTGGGCAAACTGCTCTGCGTGAAAATGACCAATGGTAGCCTGCAAAAGTACGCCATCACTGAGGTGGAGGCTTACCGGGGAGAGGAGGACCTGGCTTGCCATGCGGCGAAAGGAAAGACGGAACGCACCCGAATCATGTATGCCGGCGGAGGATTTGTGTATGTGTACCTTATTTATGGAATGCACTGGATGTTGAACATGGTAAGCGGAGAAGAGGGGGTGCCTCAGGCGGTGCTTATCCGTGGGGTAGAAGGTGTCAACGGTCCGGGTAGGGTTGGAAAACGGATGCAGATAGACCGGTCCTTTTATGGTGAAGCGTTGTGGCACTCACAACGAATTTGGATCGAAGATGCTCCGCCGGTTGTTGCCTACCAAACCAGTCCGCGCATAAACATTGCTTATGCCGGGGCACCCTGGGTGCATAAGCAGTGGCGCTTTTTTATTTAGGCAGTTCCAGTTGCTTTTTAAGGGTGGAGCGCATTTCCGTTTCAATAGCCTCACTAAAACCAACAGAGGTAAACAATACTGTTCCTTCGGGGTCAATGATAAAACACCGCGGAATATAGCTCGTGGCAAAAAGCGAATAAATCTTACGATCGGGATCCGCATAAAAGGGCATAAAATAGTTATGGTCGTTTTTAAATTTACTGACTTCCTCCTGGCTGTGTTCCCGGCCAAAAATCAAAACTTCAAAATTCTTATTGCCTTTATAAGGAGGCAGAACGTGGTTGTGTAAGGCTTGCAGCTCTTTGCGACACGGGCCGCACCAGGTGGCAAAAAATACCAGCATCACTGTTTTTCCCCGGTAAGAAGCCATGTGTTGCATGGTGCCTGTTTCATCCAAAAAGCTAAAAGCAGGAACTTTATCTCCTTTGTGAACCAGAGTGGTGGAATCCGTAGCATTTTGTCCGCTCAGGTTGCTACAAATACCGGCAACAATAAACGCAATAATCAGGGTGGTTTTGTATAATTTATGCATGGTTATGAGGTGTTAAAAACGGGTTATAAACGATGTACAGAAAAAGATAAGGTAGCCGGCAAAAAAAATCCACACCATTTTTTTGGATGAAAGTTGAAAGTACAAAGTGAAGATAAGTACAAACGTAGGCAATGCCATACTTATGGCATGCTGTAAGGGAATTAGCCCCAACACAAAAATAAGAAGGGCATAAATGGCCAACACATTTGAGCTTAAAAATATTACACGGTGGCTTTGTTTCATTTTAGGATATTCGCCCAGAAACGAAAAAAAGGAAAGTAGCGCAAGAATAGTAAGGCCGGGGATGTATAACCAATATCCCTGGGCGAACTGCAGGGGACGAACCAATTCAATTTCAGGTGCACCAAAATATAGCGGAAAGCTTTCTGCTGTG
>JAUIMD010000566.1 GCA_030433225.1 Bacteroidia bacterium | reverse complement strand
CGGGTATTGCTGAAACAGGGTGCGCACTTCGGGGCGAATGCCTTTTACCTTTTTTTGAAAGCTTTTGTTGGCTTTGTCAATAAAAAACTGCACAAATTCATCCAAATCCTGCATGCGCTCACGCAACGCCGGAATTCGAACTTTAAACTCGTTAAGCCGGTGGTACAGGTCTTCCCTGAATTCATTCTCGTTCAGGTTCTGCAATAAATCGTCATTGCTGGCGGCAATCAGGCGTACATCAACTTTTATGGATTTGTGATCGCCCACCCGGTTAATAACCCGTTCCTGAATGGCGCGCAACAGTTTTACCTGGTTTTCATAAGGAAGATTTCCCACCTCATCCAAAAATAAGGTGCCTCCTTTGGCCTGTTCAAAATATCCTTTTTTATCGTTAATGGCTCCCGTAAAAGCTCCCTTTACATGTCCAAACAATTCACTGTTGGCCAGCTCCTTAGGGATTGCACCGCAATCCACTGCAACAAATGGCTTGTCTTTACGGGTGCTGGCTACATGTATGGCACGCGCCACGTATTCCTTTCCGGCACCGGTTTCTCCTTGTATCAATACATTTAACTGGGTAGGTGCTACCACCTCTACATGGTGCATTACTTCTTTTATCGATGGGCTGCTTCCCACCACAAAATCTTTTTTAAAACCAGTGCTTTGCGCCCCTGACTTTTTTGTGGAGATGGCATTGCTCAAAAGCTGAAGAATTTCTTCGGGTTGAATGGGCTTGGTTACGTAATCAAACGCGCCAGCCTTCATCAGTTTAACGGCAATTTTCACATCGGCATAGGCCGTCATAATTATAACCGGAAGGTCGGGTTTACAGGATTTAATGTGTTGCAGTATGTGCAGTCCATCCGAATCCGGCAAACGGAAATCGCACAAAACAGCATCAAATTTTTCCTTTTCAATGCGTTTCATGCCATTTGAACCTGAAATGGTTCCATCGGCCTTATATCCTTTTTGGTTTAAAAAGTTCACCACCAGGTTACAGATGTACGAATCATCGTCGATTACCAGAATTTTTTTCATGCTTGTGCCTTTCGTTTTCCGTTGTTCAGGTTTAAAAGAATACCGCTTTAAGGGGATTGCAACACGTGCTCCAACCTATAATAGAAGTATATTCATCAATTAACAATTAGAACGCCGTAGCGGTTTACGCAACGCAACAGCTTGGCGATGCTTTGTAGGGATTCATCCATAAACACCCCATAAATGTAAAAAAAATTAGTGGTGTATATCCTTCTCAAAACATCCGAACCGGTAAAGATACCTGAACAGATTCAGCAATAAGTAGTTCCTAACTCGGAAGTTGGAAAAAAGCACCCGTTCCAAAAACCACAATTTCTTACGATTTGCTATTATTGTGGAATCATTTCTCACGTAGAGTTAGTACATGCAGTTACCAAAGCAAAACATTCCGTCGCTATGCTATCTTCTGATAATCTGGATAATGGCTCCAGCATTACTGGCGGCTCAGGTTAAGGAAATCCCGGTTCTGCGCATTTCAACAGAAAACGAGGTACCTATTACCAGTAAAGATGCTTATGTACATGGCGATTTAACCATAGAAAGCAGCGACACAGCCCTTGCCCTTACCCAGGTGCCAATGCGCATACGAGGCAGGGGAAACTCTACCTGGGGATTCCCTAAAAAACCGTATAAAATAAAACTGGATTACGAGCATAAGCTACTGGGTATGAAGGCCAACAACCGCGACTGGGTATTGCTGGCCAACTATTGCGACAAGTCCCTTATGCGCAACGGCCTGGCTTTTGAAATAGGGAAGTTCACAGGGATGGACTTTGTTCCCGATTACCGTTTTGTAGACCTTTTTATAAATGGGGAATTTATGGGCAACTACCTGCTTACCGACCAGGTTGAGGTAGCCAACCATCGTGTATCTGTAGAGAAACAAACCAATGAAACCGTGGCCGCGGGTGATATTTCAGGTGGTTATTTACTGGAGATTGATGGATTTGCTGACCGCGAGCCTGTACGTTTTTCCACGCACCAGGGGCTGAAGGTAGCTGTAAAATATCCCGACGATGAAGACATCCACCCCACACAACTTTCGTACATCCGTTCTTTTATGCTCCAATACGAGGATGTGTTGTTCAGCCCGTTTTTCCATGATCCGAAATCGGGCTACCGCGCCCTGACCGATACCGCATCCTTAATTAATTGGTACATCGCCTCAGAACTTTCAGGCAACTCCGATGCGTTT
>JAUIMD010000565.1 GCA_030433225.1 Bacteroidia bacterium | reverse complement strand
CTGATAAGCCGCCTTTTAATTTACAAGGCATGGAAAAGCGTTTGCTTTCCCGGTTTAAATGGGGATTATCTGCCGAACTGGAATCGCCCGATTATGAAACCCGTAAAGGAATTTTGGAAAATAAGGTGTACAAAGATGGGTTAAACATTGGAGCCGATGTAATTGAATACCTGGCCGAAAACATTACAGCCAATGTGCGGGAACTGGAAGGTGCTTTGATTTCATTGCTGGCACAATCCACCTTTAATACCGATGTTGAAATTGACATGGAACGGGCGCAGGACATTGTGAGCAAAATGAGCAAAACAGTAAACCGCACCATTTCCATCGATAAAATACAAGACATTGTTTGCAAACATTTTAGTGTGCCAATGGATGTATTGCATTCCAAATCCAGAAAAAGAGAAATTGTACAGGCGCGGCAAATTGCGATGTACCTCTCAAAAACATACACAAAAAATTCGCTGCAAACTATTGGTTCAGAAATAGGACACCGGGACCATGCAACAGTTCTGCATGCCTGCAAAACCGTAAATAATTTAAAAGACACCGATAAAACGTTTAAAGCCAACCTGAAGGAACTGGAGCTAAAACTGAAGTTCTGACAGTATTTTCGTTTTACGAAAAAAACGGCTGCCTCACTTAAAAAAGGTAGCCGTTTTTTTGTGCCCTACCCTTAGGCTGTTGCTCCCCTCCTTTTGTATACCCGTACAAACGAAAAAAAAGCTATACTTCTCGGTATTTTTTCCATAACTTTAATTTCCATACCAACCAGTATTAAAATGAATAAGGCTGCACACACCCGGAATTACATTCTTGAAAATGCATTTTCACTCATCTATAAAAATGGTTTTCAGGCAACCAGTATCGATGGCATACTGGAAAATACAAAAGTGACCAAAGGAGCATTTTACTACCATTTTAAAAATAAAGACGAAATGGGAGTGGCTATTGTACAAGACATTGTTTGGCCCGAAATTCAGAAAACCCTACTGCAACCCCTCGCTGAATACAATAACCCTTTAAATGCCATTTATCAATCCATAAAAACACACATTCTGTCCTTATCCGACAAGCAAATAAAATATGGGTGCCCGGCTACCAACCTCATTATGGAGCTCCCTCCCCTTTCTGATGCGTTTAAAATACCCCTGCAAGCTCTGTTAGATCACTGGCAGGCTGCGGTTGAAAACAACCTGCAGATGGCCAAAGAAAAACAACTTATTTCACCTGATACCGACATTCACCAGGCAGCAACCTTTGTTATTGCATCCTACCAGGGAGCGCGAACCATGGGAAAATTGCACGTATCTCGTGAAGGTTTTCACGCTTATCTTGCGCAATTAGATGTGTTTTTGCAAAGCTTGTAATCCAAATCCTTATTTAATTGCTTGGATTTCTTAGATTTGGCTGTTCCTATTCCCGATGACATTCTCATTTCAGCCGACAATAACTCGCGCCGCAAACCACAATTTGTCATGAATGCACCATTTAACATCTTCCACCCCAAACTTTTTTATTGGAGTAAAGGAACCTGCGCTTTGCCAATAACGAATTTCTACTAATTTCGTTTCGGTGTTTGAATACCCAAATCACCCTTTAAAAAAGAAATATGAGCGAATTAGAAAACATTGAAAATATAGAGTTGTCTTTTTTAAGTCTGGGCGACTACAAACAACTAAAAGATGCCATGATTGAGGCCTACCCCAACATTGACGGGGCCTACTGGCAGCGGGCACAAATAAAAACATTAATTGAGCAATTCCCAGAAGGACAGGTAATTGTAAAAGTAAACAACCAATTGGCAGGTTGTGCTTTATCCATCATTGTGGATCAGAAAAAGGCAGACCAACCCCATACTTACAAAGAAATTACCGGCGACTACACCTTTAGCACCCACAACCCGGACGGGACTATTTTATATGGAATTGATGTGTTTATATCAAAGGAATTCAGAGGGTTGCGACTGGGAAGACGGCTGTATGATTACCGCAAAGAGCTGTGTGAACGTTTGAATTTAAAAGGCATTATGTTTGGTGGAAGGATTCCCAACTATCGCCAGTATGCCGATAAAATGACTCCGCAGCAATACATTGACAAAGTAAAGCACAAGGAAATTCACGATCCGGTATTTAATTTCCAGATTTCCAACGACTTTTACCCTTCCCGAATTTTGCGCAATTACCTGGAAGGCGATAAAGACTCCAAAGAATACGCCGTGTTGCTCAAATGGGACAACCTGTAT
>JAUIMD010000021.1 GCA_030433225.1 Bacteroidia bacterium | reverse complement strand
TTTTCGCCGAACTGCGGTTGGCTCCGCCAGGTCGTCCATATTTCCGGTTCACATCTCTCAGGTACTTCGATTTGTTGAACAAACTCTGGAAGTTCATGCCTGTATTGATGGTTTGGGATTGCGTGTTTCGTATTTTATGCTGTACGTTGTGCATAATTGAATTGCCCAAACTGTCTTCCACTTCAAATGGTTTTGGACCACGTTCAAAGCCATAGGTGGCACCATAGCCCATATCGGTGGTTACCCAGTTTAATGCGGGGATTTTTGAAAACGGTACATCCCACCGGGCATTAAACGTTTGTTGGTAACCGGTTACACGGCCAAAATTCATAATGCTTACCAACACACTGTCTTTCCAGTAATCGTATTCGTCCGGATAGCGTTGTTTGTTCAACGAGATTATGTTGCCGTTGGCGTCCTTATACGGTTCGTCAATAATGGTGTTGGTGTTCACTGACAAGTTCAGGGAGATGGATTGCGCCGGATTGTAGGCCACATCCATAGAGCTGTTCCAATACCATTCTTTACGAACGGCTTTAGGAATTGGGATTCCGGAATTACTCAGGTCTTTCAATTGGAATTCGTTGTAGTTCCTGTTCATATCCGTGCGCAGGTTTATTTGCTGCGGAATAATGGTCAGGTTAAAATCACGAATGCTTTGCAGGCTTTCGTCCTGAAAGGCCTTGGCATTATCGAACGGCGTAAACGAGGCCACCGTAGGACTGTAATTGTACGCTAGTCCTCCTTTGTATTGTTTGGTTATCTCCTCATCGGTGGTTGGGTCGCGTCGGTTCATTTCGTTGTAGGCGAAACTTGCCGAAAAGTTATTGGCATCAAAAAACTGCTTTTTCTCACCCGTTACGCCCACTTTTGCGTTGGATACATTAAAGCTTTTGCGTTCCACCACTTGTTGCGAATTGCGCTTTATTTCGTCTTTTTCTTCGAGGGTTGGTGCATTGTCGATGGCATCCTGCAGCAACACATCCTCATCCAGCGGATTGTATTTGGGGTTTACAATGTCCTGTGAGTAGGCATAATAAACGGGTAGATTTACCTTGGCTTCTTCGGGGAAGAATTTGCCCAGTTGCACGTTGGTAGAAAAATCCAGGTTTATGACATCCTCCATTTGGCGTTCCATCAGCTTTTGCTCAATGCTACCCCAGCCGGTGGTAGTCATTCTTCCGGCCATCGTCACCTGACCTAAATCGGCCAATTGAACGTTTACATTCGCAAGTCCTGCCCATCCACCATCTTCGTTAAAGCTGGTAAGGCGCAGTTCGTTCACCCAAACCTCCCCTGAACGTATAGCAGCATTGGGAGCCGCTGTGTTGTTCCGTATACCAATCATAATGGTCTCAACCCGGCTTATGGTTGGATTACCTTTAATGGCCATGCGGTGGTTGTTGGTTAAGGGTTGCGAATAGTATTTATCCACATAATTGATGTTGTTGTCACCGTCGCGTGATATGCGGTTCCGCTCCAGTTTCAGGTCAATGAAATCCTGCAACAAAACATCCAGTTTATTGTCTTCGGGCCACACCACCATTCGGTCGTTGGGGTTGGCGTTGTCGTATATTCCTTCCGGAGTCAGCAACAACGGAATTTCGTATTCGTAATAGTTGTTGGTGTAATCGGAACCGATGCGTACAAAAACGGAAAGGTCATAGTCGTTCAGTTCTTCATTCACAATGTTTGATCCTAATTCGGCCGCCAAAAGTTTTTCGGCATGCACCCACATTTGCAGGCGTTTGAACTGACGAAAGTCCATGTTCAGGTTTTTATAGGCCGCGCGTGCATCATCGGGCTCCAGGTTTTTTACCCGCAATACCATAGATTGTTCGTTCAATTGGCGCAATTGTGGTTGCCCGGGATCAATTACACGATCCACATCGGGAGGCAATACATAGTTCACCGGTTTGCGGTCGGCATTTTCTTCAATGTTTACCGCTTCTGTTTCCAGGCTACCCATGGGCAGGGAGTTGATGATGTCGTTGTTCACCAGTTTTTCTAAAATCCGCCATTCGCCCCGTACTAATTGGAAGGTGGCAAAGCGCAAATGGGTTGGCTTGCTAAAACCGGTCATGTACATCCGCATAAAACGGATGGAGCGGAAATCTTTAATTTCCCCCACCTTTGAATCGTAGCTGTTTACCGGTACTTTAAACTGGTACCAGGTAACGGCTGTATCCACCCCGTTGGCCAGTTTTACGCGTTCCTCTTTGGTGTCTACAATGCGGTTCGAACCTACCACCATGGAGGCAGGGTCGAGGGTAATGTTATAGCGGAAATAGCTGTCGTTTTCGTTCAGGGTATTGTCCTGGTTCAAATCTTCCAGGTCGGGTAGTTTTGTGGCAGCAGTTGCGTAACTTTCGTTGGACATGGCCTCGGTGGGCGAGTTACCTTCCACATTGTTGTAGTTTTTGTAGCGCTCCAAAATGGAGGCTTCCTCCTGGTCAAAATCTGTACCGCGAAAATAGTGGTAATCGTCCTGCGCCACATCGGCACGAAGTTTTTCTACATAGCGGATGTCATCATTATTGGTGGGGCCTAAGCCTGCCAAAAAGTTGAGGTAGGCTTCGTACCCGGGCCACGATCGCTCCCGTGTGCTGCTAATTCCATCGTACCCTACATCCTGGTACACCCGGCTGGCTTCGTCGTTTTCAAAGGCTGCAACCATGCTGGGACGAATGGGCACATACCCCCAGGCATTTTCTTCTACGGTTGGGTCGTTGGCAGGGTCGTCCGTCACTGGCAATCCATGCTCAAATGCTTTGCGTCCGTCCCTTAAAATATCTTCACTAATGTTTCCCAGGTTAAATACCAGCTGGCCTCTGTTTTGCTCATCGTAAATAAACGGATCCATCAGCCAAAACTCAATGTACTCCACATTCGAGGTTTCAAAATCACTTTGGTCAATCCGCTGCATAATACCTCCCCAGCGCGATTCAGGGTTGTTCAGCTTCCCATTTTCGGGGTTGGCATTCAGGTGGTCGAAATTATATTGTCCCCGTTCTTCAGGGTAATAGGATACGTTTAATACAGGCATTATGGTGGGCTCACCATATTCGTTATCGCGGTTTGGAAACAGGTTGCGCTCGTTTACCGCACGGGTATAATGGTTGGATAACAGGTCGGCATCGTTGCGAATGTGTGATGGCGTTTGACTGGTAGGCTCCTGAAAAAGCCGATCGATGCGGTACCATGCCACCTTGGCCCTGCTGTCTCCCTGGCGAATGTCGTTAATAAGGGATGGGTCGCTTAATTCGCTGGGGGTGGAAGCCAGTTTCCAATATTGCCACGGGCGAATGTCAATGCCAATTTTTGTAGCTTCAAAATCGTCAATGTACGCTGAGCCGTCTCCACCAATAGCTTTGGAATGCCCGGGAATTAACTGGGCAAACTCGCCTTTAAAGTTTATGCGCGATGGGGCTTTGGTGTCAATAAACGGCAGGGCATCAATCCAGCGGGTTAAAAACGGCAGGTCTTTTTTAACGGCTCCATTCAGCCCCCAAACGGTGTTGGAAATAGGATCGCTGCCAAAATTTACCTTTTGGGTTAGTGGTCTTTCATACAGGTGAATCAGCGTGGCTCCAATGTTTACATCGTCGCTAAACTGGTAATCGAGGTTGGTACCCAGCATGGTTTTCTTTTGCAGGTTAAAGGTTCCCTGGTTTTCAAGGCTTACCTGCACGTTGGTTCCCGACTCCAATAATCCGGTATTTAAAATTTTCAAATACCCCGAATTGTAATCCACCGAATAGTCGACATTCTCAATAAGTTCACGTCCGCCGGCAGTAACTTTCACCGACCCACGAGGAATGTTAAAGGCGTTCAGTTTTATTTCGGATCCTGATGCTGATTTATAGTACCCGTTAAATTTGAATTTGTTTTTTTCGGTGAATTCCCGCGCAACAATCAGTGTACTGTCATACAGTTCATCAAACACAAAATTTTCGGCTATTACGGGGTCTCCAATGGCTTTTCCTAACACATCAGAGTGGAAGGGACGCGTGCTGGGGAAAATAATTCGTCCGGTTTCGGGAATGATGGTATAGCCTTCGCGCCAGTCAAAAAATCCATCGGCACCGGGTTCATTTATGGCATTTAAACGGTCGAGTCCAACCACTTGCAAAAGCAATGAATCAGAAATGTCGCCGGCGGGAATAAAATTAACATCGGTACCGGTGCGGTCGTTGTGGTACAAAATGTTGAACCGAAAATCGTCTTTATTGATTTGAAACGCGTTTAATGAATACACGTTTTTCATCATCAAATCCCAGTTTTTAAGGGCGGGCGTAAGGCTGGTACCGCGCAGCATTTTTACAATAAGGGTGGATTGATTGTCGGTATTGTTCACCGAAAATTCCCCCACCTGGTAGGTTTGTCCCTGGTACGTATATTGAAAGGCCACGGCCACAATTTCATCGTTGTTCATCGAGTTTTTTAACGAGATGTACCCCAGTTCGCGGTTCACGTAATATTCCGATGTGCTCAAAAGGCGGGCATTTTCCACCTTTTCCCAGTCCTGCCCATTGTAAATCGGGCGTCCGGCGTAGGCATCCGACATTACTTTGGATACCTGGCTTATGTCACGAATTCCGGGCAACCCGGAGATTTCTGCGTGCAGGTTGTTGGCCTGGTTGGCGGGGTATTGGTAGGCATTGTTAACCTCCCAAACCTGGGGTTTAAACAGGTCATCGTTTTTGGCCTCACCAAGGTCCATAAAGGGCAGAATGTTGCGTGATTGTTCAAAATTTCCATTTCGGTTGGTCACCCAAACTTCCACCCGTGTAATTTGAAGTTGCGAAGTTACAGGAGGTCCTGTTTTCATCCAGCGGTCGTAATTCTGCTCAAAAAAGTGGGTAAGAAAGAAGTTGCGGTTGGCATCGTATTCATCAACATTTATGCTAAACTCGCTGGTGGCCGCCCCTCCCTGTATGTTCATGGTTTGGGTTTCGCTCTCCTGTTGTGAGAAAACTGCCGCTACCCGCAGTTTACCAAACTGCATTTCTGTTTTAAATCCAAACAGGCTTTGGCTACCCTGAATAAGGGTTCCACCCAAGGGCATGGAAACGTTACCTGCTTCTATCTTTTTTATTATGTCGTCTTCTTTACCGGCGTAATTCAGGTTAATGCGGTTGTCAAAGTTAAAGGTGGCTTCGGTGTTGTAGTTCATCCCGAACTTAATTTTGTCACCCACTGAACCGTTCAGGTTCATTTGCACTTTTTGGTCAAAATCGAATACCGTGGTTTTACGCAGGCGCTCGGGCAATGCGTAGTTGTCGATGCGGTTGGTTTTTACACCAAACGAAAGTTCGGCATATCCCTGAGGCCGAATTTGTACCCCTCCTTCTCCAAAAATGGCACCGGCAGGGCCAATGTCAAAGCTAAGTTCCAGCGGGCCACCTTTCTTTTTGCGCACATCCGAATTTTTTTCGTTCCAGTAGTTTTGCAACGATTGCTGCATGTTGTAGTCTTTGTACTGGTCAAAAGTCATTTGCGCCGGCTGGCCAATTTCGAGGTCACCCACTTTGTTGCGAATAATGTATTGGCCGGTTTCTGCATCGTACTCCACCTCTTGTGTATGGTTGGAGGGGTCCTGCAGGTCAATGGTAGACGATGCCCCATTGGTGTAGGGGTCTGTACCGGTGGTTTTTACATCGAAATTTCGGGCATTGAACGTGGCTGTATCGGCAGTAGCGGCGCTATTTGGGGTTTGCGCATGCACATAGGTATGCCACGAAAAACACAACAGGCTACATGCTAAAGTAAAAGTATATCGTAAAAACTTATTCAAGTTATTCTAAATTAAAAAGTAGCGCTTAAAGCATTTTAAGGGCTTGTTTAACAACGCTTTCTATGGATGTTTCACCCGGTGTGGAAAGGATTTTGTCAACCGCTTTTGTTGCCGTTGCCTTGTTAAAGCCGAGCATTACCAATGCAGATAACGCTTCTTCTTTAATGGTATTGTTTTGTGGCATAAAAATTTCCTGCGCTTCGGTCGATTTGGCAATTTTATCCTTCAGTTCGATGATTATGCGCTGTGCCGTTTTCAGGCCAATGCCTTTAATGGCTTTTAAAACGTTCACATTAGAGGTAGAAATGGCGTCCTCAATCTCGTTTAACGATAGCGACGATAAAATCATTCTGCCGGTGTTGGCACCAATGCCCGAAACCGAGGTTAGTTTTACAAATATTTCCCGTTCGTGCTTTTCAAAAAATCCATACAACAAATGGTCGTCTTCCCGTATAATTTCGCTGATGTACAGCTTGCAGGTTTCCTGCCCGTTAAGGGATGAATACGTTTGCAGTGAAATGTGAATGAAGTATGCAATTCCCTGATTGTCAATAATAACATGCGCAGGACCCAGCTCCTCAATCGTTCCTTTTATATACTCATACATTCCAACGTGTTTTTATAGGGTAGAAAATGACAAGCAAAGATAAAAAAGTATAAATTCAATTAAAATTTGAGGGGGGAATTTTAAAATTATCTTGCCCCAATATCTAATTCATATTTTATATTTTTGCAGCCACTTTAAAATCAGGCTGTATGTCACTAACCAGTGAAATAAAAAGAAGAAGAACATTTGCGGTAATTAGTCACCCCGATGCGGGTAAAACCACCCTCACCGAAAAACTCCTTTTGTTTGGGGGAGCGATTCATGTGGCAGGGGCCGTAAAATCCAATAAAATAAAAAAAACGGCAACCTCCGACTGGATGGAAATTGAGAAGCAAAGGGGGATTTCTGTAGCTACCTCTGTAATGGGTTTCGACTACGAGGGAAAGAAAATCAACATTTTGGATACCCCTGGTCACCAGGATTTTGCCGAAGATACCTTTAGAACGCTAACTGCCGTAGACAGCGTAATTGTGGTGGTGGATACGGCCAAAGGGGTGGAGATGCAAACGCGCAAACTGATGGAGGTTTGCCGCATGCGTAAAACTCCGGTGATTATTTTCGTGAATAAAATGGATCGCCCCGGAAAGCATGCCTTTGATTTGTTGGAGGAGCTGGAAGAGGAATTGAAGATTGAGGTACGCCCCCTGAGCTGGCCCATAAATATGGGTCCCGATTTTAAAGGCGTATACAACTTGTACGAACAAAACCTGAGCCTGTTTGCCCCTGGAAGTCAGGTAGTAACCGATAAAAAAGACATTGACGATGTAAGCTCCCCCGAAATTGATACCCTGGTGGGTGAAGACAATGCCGCACAGTTGCGTGAAGATATCGAGCTAATTGAAGGCGTGTATCCCGAATTTGACATAGAAGAATACCGCAAGGGAAACCTGGCTCCGGTATTTTTTGGCTCGGCGTTAAACAACTTTGGGGTAAACGAACTGCTCGATTGTTTTATTGATATTGCTCCTTGTCCGGGTGTATCAAAGGCCGAAGAGCGGGAGGTGGAAGCCACCGAAGAAGGGTTTTCGGGCTTTGTATTTAAAATACATGCCAATATGGATCCGAATCATCGAAACCGCCTTGCCTTTGTTAAGGTGTGTTCCGGTAAATTTGAACGCAATACGAATTACAAGCACATCCGCCTGAATAAGCAACTAAAATTTTCTAGCCCTACCGCATTTATGGCGCAGAAAAAATCCATTGTAGATGAAGCATTTCCCGGTGATATTGTGGGGATACCGGATTCGGGGAATTTTAAAATTGGTGATACGCTTACTTCGGGTGAAAATATCCACTTTAAGGGGCTCCCCAGTTTTTCTCCTGAGCTATTTAGGTATGTTGAAAATGCCGACCCCATGAAAGCCAAACAGCTGGCCAAAGGGGTGGATCAATTGATGGATGAAGGGGTAGCACAGTTATTTACCAACACCTTTAATAACCGCAAAATTATTGGTACGGTGGGGCAGTTGCAGTTCGAGGTAATACAATACCGCCTGCTGCACGAGTACAGTGCCAGTTGCCGCTTTGAGCCCATAAACCTTTACAAGGCCTGCTGGATAAAAAGCGATAATAAGGCCGAATTGGAAGATTTTAAAAAGCGCAAGGCACAATACATGGCCGTTGATAAAGAGGGCAGGGATGTGTTTCTGGCCGATTCGGCTTTTATGCTGCAAATGGCCCAGGAAAATTTTAAAAATCTGGAGTTTTTCTTTACCTCCGAGTTTTAGGCATTTTTCTTTTCCTGATTTAACTATATTTGTTTCAAACACGAGAGTTACATCCACTAAAACAAAATTTGGCACATGGACAAAACCGCGGAAAAGGTGCTTGATTTTTTCCAATCGATTGATGAACTGGTGTTTTGCCTGTTCATGTTTTTCATGCCTTTTGGTTGGGGGGCTTCCGTGGTGCCTTTAATTCTGTTTCTTTTTTTGCAGGTGCTGGCCGTGTTTAAAGAGGGGCGCATCCCTTCGCGTAAAAAACTGACGTATTTTGCCCCTGTATTTTTCTATTTTGGCTGGAGTTTGTTAAGCTTAACCTGGAGTGCAAATGTGTCAAATGGTTTGCAAATCATTGGGCAGCAGATTTCTTTGTTGCTGATTCCTCTTACCTTTTTATTTGTAAAGCCCGATATGGTACTGGTTCGAAAAGGAATTCGGTTTTTTATTGTAGGGCTGTTGTTTAGCGGATTTTTACTGATTGGCAATGCACTGTACAAATCCCTTTCGGTGGGTTCGGGTGGGCTTGTATTTACTACCGAAGTTACGGGTGCTGTAGCTAAAATACTCGACAGCTCCATTTATGGCAATCATTTTATGGGCGTTCGTTTTTCCACTTTAATGCATCCGTCCTATTATGGAATAATGTTGGCCAATGCCATGCTTTACCTGATATGGGGTGCCATACCGGGCAGCCTTTTTACCATAAATATGAAATTTGCCAATGCCTGCCTGTTGTTTTTTTCGTGGATGTTAATATTAATGTCGACCAATGCGGTGGTATGCATTACCGCTGTAGTATTGTGCATGTGGATGATTGTACACGTAAAAAATATACAACATTACACCTGGCGGCGAATGTTTTCACTCTTCTTTGGTTTGCTGTTTCTGGTGTATTTAGTATTTAGTCCGCAGGCCCAAATTTTATGGTTTAACGGAATGCAGGAAGTGTGGCAAGTGAAATGGGAGCTGGCCAAAGCAACCTATCAGGCATTGCAAAATAATTTGTTTTTTGGACTTGGCCTGGGGAGTGGGCAGGCAGCTCTGGATGCGGTGTTAAGTGGAAACAAGGTTGATTTGGCAGGATTGAATCCGCACAACCAGTACATGCACTCCTGGCTATCGTTAGGCCTGGTTGGGCTGGTATTTTTAAATTGGATTTGGCTAAATATTCTCTATATAGGGGTGCGCCGGCACATTTTTTTAATGGTGGCTTTTGCGGTTATTACCCTTATCTCCTTCTCATTTGAATCCATGTTATACCGGTATTGGGGTGTGGTGTTCTTTTCAACGTTTTACTCGCTAATTTATTTTTACAACGACAATACCGAGGAAGATACCCAACTGATTCGGGTACGCTACAAGCGCAACAAACTGGTGCGGGTGAATTAAAGGCATTAGTTGGAAATGGTCAGGTAATTGCCCACCCGCTGCACATTGTATTTTCGCAGGTTGTACTCGGCGGGTGCGGGCCCGCTAACACGTGAACCTAAAATATCCAGAATAAAAACAGAAGCACAATCGGGACATTCCGCCAGGGCTCCATCCGGAATAAGGCGGTGTCGTTCTTCCAGTTTATAGGTGCAGCATTGGTCGTAGGCATAATAAATGCCGGGGGTGGCCTGTATAACCATTATGCCGTTGTAACCTGCATTTTGATAGTAAGCACTGATGTCTTCCAGTGCCACAGCCGCCCCAATATTGGTGAGCGGGGTGCATTCAGGAAGCCGAAGATCCAAATGAATGGATGGATTCAAAATGATTTTAGGAACATTGGTGTCTTCAATGTCCTTAATGCAGGACGAGAATACCGCGAAAAGCAGTAAAAGAATGGGGAGAAGGTTCCTTTGTTTCATCACTTAATTGTGCTAATTTTGGTCATTTGTGTGTGTTCAGCGGTGTCAAAATTAAAGTTTTCGCCGGAAAGGCATCCAAAGCAGAATTTCTTTAACAAAAATTACAACGATGGATTTCGATAGCATCAAAGAGTTATTGCCCTTTTTATTTTTCATCATCATTGGTATTGTGGGGAGCCTCTCCAAAAAGAAATCAGGGAATAAGGGCACGTCTGGGAAAAATGTTTTCGAAAAAATGCTGGATGAATTGAACGGTGAAAATACCAAAAAAGTGGTTGACCCATCGGTGCCTGAAACGCTTGAAGAAGACTGGGAAGAGGAGCCTGCCTATGCTTTTGAACAGGTAGAAGAAAGGTTTGCACCGGTGCCAGAAGCATCCTCCGTAACACCAGCCGCCGACAAGGTGAAGCCAACTTCGCTTTTGGAAGCGTATAAACAGCGTAAGGAATCCATGCAGCACGGAAAAAGCTGGGCACCTTTGGAGGTTATTGACCTGGATGAAGCGGGGCACCGCGTGGAGCTGCAACTAAACAACCCCGACGAAGTGAAAAAAGCGGTTCTGTATTCCGAGATTTTGAAACCTCGTTATTTTTAAAAAATTAAACATTCTGCGTTTTTATTTCTGACGTATTCGCTGTAATTTTGGCGGTCGAAATCAGAATCCCTTTAGAGAATTGGGATTCTATTTTTTTATAAGATATTGAGTAATTGAACGATAAATAAGTACGACATATGGCAACATACATTACCAAAGACGGATTAAAGAAATTGAACGATGAGCTCTATCAGTTAGAGAATATCGAACGTCCCAGCATATCCCGTCAAATTGCAGAGGCCCGCGATAAAGGAGACCTCTCGGAAAATGCCGAGTACGATGCCGCCAAAGAGGCACAAGGCCTACTCGAGATGCGCATTGCAAAATTAAAAGATGTAATCGCCAATTCGCGCATTATTGACGAATCAAAGATTGGCACTGACACCGTGCAGTTGTTGAACAAAGTAAAGTTGAAAAATATCAAGAACAACGCAGTAATGCAGTATACCCTGGTGTCTGAATCGGAAGCTAACCTGAAGGAAGGAAAAATTTCGGTAGACACCCCAATTGCTAAAGGTTTGCTTGGAAAGAAAGTAGGCGATGTAGTGGAAATTAAAGTACCTACGGGTATTGTTAATTTTGAAATTCTGGCAATCTCTATTTAACGGTATATCCAATGGCTACCCTCTTTACTAAAATTATAAACGGCGAAATTCCTTCGTATACAGTGGCGGAAGACGAGAATTACTATGCTTTTCTGGATATATTTCCGTTAACCAAAGGGCATACGCTGGTGGTACCTAAGAAGGAGGTGGATTATATTTTTGATTTGGAGGATCATACCTATGCAGGTCTTATGGCATTTTCGAAAAAAGTGGCATTGGCTGTGGAAAAAGCCATGCCTTGTATCCGCATAGGGGTAGCTGTTTTGGGGCTGGAAGTTCCCCATGCCCATGTTCATTTGGTACCCTTAAACCACGAGGGAGACTTAAATTTTTCCAACAAAAAACTTCAGCTCACACCGGAGGAGTTTGAGAGCATTGCACAAAAAATAAAAGCCTGCTTGTAGGCTGGCAAAAATTAAATGAGAAAGCTGTCCTAAAACCTCGGGCAGCTTTTTTTATGCCCTAAAATTGAAGTTGGTTCACATAGTCCTGGAGGTCACGCCTGGCGTCCGACAATTTTTCTTCCCAATGTTTTACCGAGTTTTGTCCAATAATATCGGTAACATATTTAATGGCAGCAAAGGGTAAATCGAAGGTTTTGCAAACCTGTGCTAGGGCAAAGGCTTCCATGTCAAAAACGTCACCCGTTCCATCGCTCGAAGTTAAAAAGGCATCTCCCGTATTGCAGGTTGCTTCAAAACTCCACTTCCCAAGCACGGGATGGTTTTTATTTTGTTTGCTGAAATCATGCCGGCAATTCAGCCCAAATGCCACAAGTTTTTCCATATCCCGATCCACAAATGTTTGGCATGTATGGATGCTGCCAATGGGCTTGTGCAACGATCCGCAGGTGCCAATATTTAACACCCAATGCGGTTTATGGGTGTAAATAGCCTGCTGCATGGCAATGGCGGCATTTACCTTACCTACACCGGTAATACAATCGGTAAAAAGGTAGCCCTTCCTTTCCAGCTTTATTTTT